>JARFQK010000236.1 GCA_029287815.1 Gammaproteobacteria bacterium | reverse complement strand
CGAGATTGGTCATTCCACCTTCAACGCAAGTTCATCAGGTATGAATTCGCGTGAAATACGTTTGGTCAACGTGTAGATGCGCCTCAATTGATCGACCAGTTCGAGTTCCAGCCTCACCAGCAGCAGATCTTTGCTGGTTTGCACACTCAGGCGGCTCGCCTGGTTTTTCAGAATATCATCGACCGCGTGGCGGACATGTTCCTTGAGCGCAATCACCTCGGCAGCCGCGTTCTGGTCGTCGGTTTTGATCGCGACAACCAGTCGATCGAAAGCACCGGACACCGTTTTGGAAAACTCAATCAGCAACTCCTGCGTTTCATCATTCTCTTCGAGTTGATAGTCAATAAACTTCTTGCAAATAGCCGTTAGATCAGTTTCGATCACGTCGGCGAGGCTCTCTATGTTGATGGTCGCAGTCATAAGCACCTGAAAATAATGACTGCTCTCGTCGGTCAGCGACTCCTGTTGTATCTCACCCAGGTACTCCAGTATCTGCTCGGACAAGACATCGACTTTGTCATCCATTTTGATGACTTCATCGACCATGTCCCTATTCCTCGTCTGGAAGGCCATCCACAATGTGGTCAGCATATCACTGATAATCTCGCCCATATGACCGATCTCAAAGCGCACATTCTCCAACGCCACGCTCGGCACTTCCAGCAGTTCATCATTCAGGAACCGCGGCTTGACGATCACTTTCTCCGCTTTGGGTTTCTCCGGCACAAGTGCCACCGCCAGTTTCGCGAACAGCGGTGTGAACCAGATGAAAACCAGCGTATTGGCCAGATTGAACACCGTGTGCGCATTGGCGATCTGGCGTGGAACATCAGCGGCCATTCTGGCTTTACCGGTGAGCTCGGGCGAGGAGGGCGAAATCGCGACGATAAAATCCGCGAGCTGTGGTATGAACATGATCCACAGCAAAACGCCGGCAATGTTGAAGGCGATATGCACCACGGCCGCCCGCACCGCTTCGGCAGGCTTACCGATCGCAGCCAGGACCGCTGTGACGCAAGTTCCAATATTCGCACCGAATGACAGCGCGATGCCTGCTGGTAGCGAGATCAAACCCTCAGTCGCCATCACGATCGCAATACCCGTGGTCGCCGCCGACGACTGCACCAGACCGGTGAACACGGCACCAACCAGAATGCCGAGCAGTGGATTCTCCATTCGAACCATCAGGTCGAGAAAAGGCTCATAGGTTCGCAACGGATTCATCGCCTCGCCCATCACGCCCATCCCATAGAAGATCAGACCCAGGCCCATCAGCATGCTGCCATAGTGGCGGACACGCTCGGTCTTCGCGGTAAAGAGCATGAAAAAACCGACCGCGACCAGCAGCAAGGCGTATTGCGTCACATTGAACGCGACGATCTGAGCGGTGAAGGTACTGCCGATATTGGCGCCCATGATGATGCCGACCGACTGGGTCAACGTCATAAAGCCAGCCGAGATAAAACCAACGACCAGTACCGTCGTGACCGAGGATGAATTCAGTACAGCAGTGACGAAGGTACCGGTGATTGCACCTAGAAAACGATTCCTGGTCAACCCGGCGAGCACATCCTTGAGCCGGTCGCCCGCTGCCGCCTGTAGCCCGTCCGACATCTGCTCCATGCCATAGAGAAACATCGCCAGACCACCAAACAGGGCCATCGACAGATAAAACCAGTCCACGTCCTGGGCAGCCAGGTCACTCGCCATCGCGACTGGCGCCAGCGCAACCAGCAAGATCCCCGGAAGTGGCATCAGTTTTTTCTTCAGGTCCGATCGCGGCGGCATCAGCATAGTGAGCTCGCCATTCGCATTGCGTCAAGCAAAGACATCTTGAGCCTCTTTATCAAAGTCTTTGGCGAGTTTTTCGATCGTGTACAGCATGATCTCGCGGAAGACATCTTCCTTGTCCGTGTTGCTGATGATCGGAACATCGGCCTGATCCGACTCCGACAACAGATACGATTGCAGCTTCCAGATCGCATCAAAATGCTCGAGATACAACTTCGAGCGCCGCTTTGGCGCGATAGAACCTCTGCCTTTGATCCGATCCTGCAGCAGTTTCTTCTTCAAGACGGCGAGCATGATCGGCACCACCAGGGCATCGCCAGGCTCGATGATTCTCTTGATGATCGAGGGATGAAAATGCACGCCTTCGATGATCACCGATACACGCTCGTGTATTGCTCTTTCCAACATGGCCTTGATGGCCACGGATATGATCTGCGCCTGCCGCCGATAGCCGATGAAAATCCTGTCATCCTTGCCCGCTGCTGCCAGATCTTCATGCGACAGCTCCTGCCAGGCTGTGTAGGAGGACTTGTGCAGGATCGGTTCGACTTCAACGGGAATCATCGTCCGCATGACTTCCCTCAACATATCGGTTGACTGCATACGGGCAATCTCCAGCCGGCTCGCGAGCACAGTTGCTATCGTGCTCTTGCCGCAGCCCGAAGTTCCACCGATCAGAAATACGATCGGTCGGCCGCTGTGTATGAAGTCACGCCAGACCAGCCATCGGTAAGCGACCCGTTCACCCAGGTCTTTCGATTTGCGCAACATACGGTAAGTTATTTTCGCGATGTACTTCGAGGTGACATCCGGTTTGTTTCTGCGCAACAGATGGGCGCTGAGCTCATCGACGATAGTCAGCGCTTCCTCGGGTTTCAGGCCTATCGCTTCCAGATCGGCCCGATACCGCGCGGGCGAGAATGCCGCAAACTGGCCGTCGTCGCTCTCCACCTGGAGCATGTACGGCATATTTCTGCTTTCATACAATTCGATTGCCTGTTCGGCATCGGCTTTCTTCAGCTGTTTGATCACGAGATGTTCGATATCAAGCGTCGTGACCAACGGCCTTTCTTCTATTTCATCGCGTATCTTGTTCGCGAGCGCATGTGCTTGATCAAAGTTCAGTCCGGACTTCTGCAGTGAACGCGTGAGTATACCCCTGAGAAAAGGCGTCTGCGTCTGGTCCTCCGGATTTTCGACAAGTACTTTCGACATGGATCGGTATTTTACACCTGCGTCCCTCTATGCGTATTTGATGATTCTATAGTAGCCCGCGACCAAAGCAATTTTTTCGTATCGAGCGTGCCATTCCTGCGAAAGCCGACCAGCGGAGTGGAGACCAACACCGATCGACAGCTAAGCGCTCTCCCAGCCGGCGGATGTGCTGGAAAAGCACCCATGTAAGCAACTGTAAGCTAAAAGAATCCAGATCAAGGGACCTGTTTTTTTCTGCTATTCAGAGTATGATCATTATACAAACACTTTTTTGTCTTCACTGTGCAACGTTCGGTAACAGCGCGAGCTGACCTAATTTTTTTGAAATGAGGTGACCATTCAATGATGTTCAGAACCGCTGAGCTTGGGCAAAAGATTTCTAAGAGCGAGTTCCGAGAAAAAGTGCCAGTGCTGCGACAGGAACTGCTCGAAGCCCAGCGCAAAGTGCGAGAGCTGGCGAAATTCCCTGTCATTATCGTTTTTGCCGGCGTCAATGGCGCCGGTAAAGGTGAGATCATCAATTTACTGAATGCCTGGATGGATCCTCGATGGCTGGTCACCCATGCCTACGACCTGCCATCCGATGAAGAAACTGAACGGCCCGAGTTCTGGCGCTTCTGGCGTGATCTGCCCGCTACCGGTCGCATCGGCCTGTTTCTGAGCTCGTGGTATTCCAGACCTGTACTTGATCGTGTCCACAATCAGATCGCTGAGGCCGAGTTCAACAATCTGCTAGAGAAAATCCTGAAATTCGAGAAAGCCTTGACCGACGACGGCACACTGATTCTGAAGTTCTGGATGCATCTGAGCAAGAAAGAACAGAAAAAGCGCCTCAAGGAGCTTGAAAAGGATGAACTGACTCGCTGGCGCGTGAAGGAAGTGGACTGGGACAACTGGCGGCTTTACGAGAAATTCGAAGAGGCGGCGGAACGGGTGATCATGAAGACCAGCACCGGCAAATCGCCGTGGTGCATCGTCGAGGGTTCTGATCGAAATTTCAGAAGCTTGACGGTCGGCACGATCATTCGTGATGAAATCAACAAACACCTGGAAAAGTTTGAGCGCGTCGGCAAAGTCGGCCACGAAGCGCCCGCTGAAGACAAAACCGTTGAGACAACGGCTTCGGACACCATCACCCAACTGAAAAGCACGACGGTGCTCGATGTGATGGACATGACACTGGCGCTGACCAAGAAAGACTACAACAAGGCCTTGCGTGCGTGGCAAGCCAAACTGAATGAACTGCAGAGGAATGCGCTGAAGAAAAAGCTCTCGACAATCATCCTGTTCGAGGGCCCCGATGCATCGGGAAAAGGTGGTGCGGTCCGACGGCTTACTGCGGCAATCGACGCCCGGCATTACCAGGTCATACCGATTGCGGCACCGACCGAAGAGGAGCGTGCCCACCATTATTTGTGGCGCTTCTGGCGCCATATACCCCGAGCCGGCAGGATTACCATTTTTGACCGTAGCTGGTACGGCCGCGTGTTGGTTGAACGCGTCGAGAAGCTGGCCACCGAGGATCAGTGGCGTCGAGCCTATGCGGAGATCAACGATTTCGAACAAATGCTGACCGACAGCGGCATCGTGCTGATAAAATTCTGGATGCATGTCACGAAGGAGGAGCAGTACAAACGCTTCAAGTTGCGAGAAGAAACCCCGCACAAGCAATGGAAGCTCACCGACGAAGACTGGCGCAACCGGGAAAAATGGGACGACTATGTGACTGCTGTCAACGACATCGTCGAACACACCAGTACCCGGGTCGCACCGTGGGATCTAATTGAGGGCAATGACAAACGTCATGCTCGCGTCAAGGTCATTAAGACAGTGTGTGATCGGATGGAAGTGGCCCTGAAGGGAATGGCACCGAGTTCCGATGAGTAGTGATTTGGCTGGTGCAGAACCGGCTAACGTGATGGTGCATAATGCGTGTACTGGTTGTAAGACATTACAAGACCACCAGCAATGAAGCCAATCAGATTCTGGGCTGGGGTGATGCCCCACCGGCTGAGAGCTGGCAGGAAGACCTGAACAAAGTCGATGAGATCCTGCTGAGGTCTCACATTACCATTCATCATATCTATACGAGCACGCTGCCTCGTGCCGTCAATACTGGAATATTTTATGCGGACAGTCTGGGCATCAAGAACATCGAAACCGCCCCGGCTCTGCGCGAGGTAAATTACGGCGATCTGTACAATAAAGACAAGAAATGGGTGGAAAAAAATATACCGGAGCACAAGAAGAATCCTGATTTCGTCTATCCGGACGGTGAGAGTTTCAGACAGATGCAGGACAGAAGCGTTGCTTTGGTCGAATCCTTGTCAGAGCAACACCAGGACGAAAGCTTACTGGTTGTCGTGCACGCGGGTGTGATTCGTGGCTTGATTTGCCATTTCCTCGGACTCGATTACGCCAAGAATTTGAAACGGCGTATCGGACACCAATACATCGGTGATTTCACCATCGACGGCAAGCTCTGCGTTCGTTATGACGAACTCGGCAAGCCCTCAGGATTTATCCGCGACGGCATCATCGAGGTACCATTCTATTTTTCCAATCCAGAACAGAGCCCGAGGGCATCGGAATCGGACGTTGCGAAAGGCTCAGCCGTTCACGCTAAGCCTCAAACATGAGCGACTTGAGTTCTTCCCACATTGATTTGTAACATTGCGCCGCCCGGCTATTGGCCGCGAAATCGCCCACTGGCGCTCGATTGACGCCCATGCGCTCGATCTCACTTGCGTAGGGAATGGAACTATCAAGCTTGACGGGCATGAATGACGGCGGATTATCGACAATCAAGCGATGCAGCTGTTTGCGGCGATCGACCATCGCAAAAAACGGCAGAATCTTCATCGCATCGTATTTCTGCTGTTTGAAAAATTTCAGAATTTGCTTGTAGGTCCGTAACGACAGTGTCGTCGGGATGGTCGGTATCAGCAACATATCGGCGGCGGCAAACACGCTTTCCGAGGCTGAAGAAATGCTCGGTGGGCAATCAAGAAAAATGAAGTCATACTCTTCGGCGAGCGGCTCGAGCAGCCTGTTCAACCGCTTTGTCGGCTTTTTGACATTGTCCAGAATAAGATCCATGTTCCTGTACGAAAAGTCGGCCGGCAACAGATCCAGATTTTCGTAGTCGGTTCCTTTGATCGCTGCATCAAGCTCATTATGCCCCTCGACCAGCTTTTGACCACCACCTTTGACCTTGGCCTTGATTCGAAAGTAATAGCTCGCGGCACCCTGCGGATCCAGGTCCCAGATCAATGTTCTCGCCCCATCGAGGGACGCTAGATAGGAGAGATTAACCGCAGATGCTGTTTTGCCAACACCGCCCTTTATGTTATAGATCGCGATAATCTTCATCGCCTTTGATCAGCCGTCGTTTGATACAACAAAAAGCTCCCGGAATTCGTTTTGATTTTCCTGGGAGGAAAAGGCTCTGAAACGCTCTGCAAAGCTGTTTCTGGTTGCGTGCTGCTTTTTGTCAAGCCTGGATATCATCTTGGTACTGACCTTGATCGCCGCCTCGTCGGTGCCCGCTTCATTGAAACCTTTCAAAATATCCATATGGACATGATAATCGTTGAAGTCTCCCAGGTTGTCCTGCAAGCCCTTGAGCGCATTGATCAGCTCAAGAATTTTCTTGGCTGGATAGAGACTTTGAAAGAATTCCATCAAGTAGCGCAATTTTTTGCAGGTCTTGCGTAATTCATGCAAAGCCTCGGCCTCGGTCTCGTCAGTGATCGCATTGCCTTCCTTCAATGCGACTTGGTAGGTGCTCCAAATCAACTCATTCGCCAGCTGCGACACCGGTTTTCGCGAGTTTTTCTGCGGTGGCTCGATCGGATCAGTGCTCTCGAGGTAGTCGCGCCAACCCTTGAGGACCTGACGATACTCAGCCGATGTGACAGTGTCAACGTACGCTTGCTGAGCCTTGTCACGATTGTCCTGAAGATATTGTCGCAATGGCTGCAACTGCTCCTGTTTGCTCTTGCCGAGCTTTTCTGCATAACTCTCCAGCTTCAGCAAAAACACGTCCATGTCCCTGACCGGATTGGTCAATTTACCGAGTCCTGAAAAAAACTTGCTGTACTTTTTGACAGTCTTTTTAGGAAATACGCGCTTGATCAATGTCAGTGCTGAACGCGTCTTCCTTATCGAGACGCGATAGTCATGCATGAATTCGATATCCGTTCCTTTGATGGCGCCGGCTGTGTTTTGCTCCATGATCTCGAGTAGGCGCAGCAGAATTGCCTTGAGCGCCTCCTCGGCCGGCATTTCCGGATCAAGTAAGAGCTTGAGTTTAGTTGAATATTCGATGGTGCTGGATTTGGATTCAGCCAGCGCCAGCTTCATCATATTATCCTGGGAAGGACGCAAATCCATTTCATGAAAGAAAGCCTCAACTTGATCGAAAGCTTCATCGTAGCCCTTCACTGCCTTGACGCAGATACGTTTGCCCAGCAGCATGCCGGCACGCGTCTTCACCGGATAAAACCAGTTTTCATCGAGGTTGATACGAACGACTACCTTTTCGTTTTTATTCAGCACGGCCAGCGGGATACGCTTGACCTTGATTTGTATCCGCGGGTTCAATTCGCGAACTGAAATCACCGACGCCAACTGCTGGCGGAATTCACCTGCAGGCAGTTGCTTTGCCAATTGCGGCACTTGCTTTAGACCCAGTTGGATTCTAAGTGGCGCGTCTTTGTTTGCACGCCAGTAGAGTTTCTGGGATTGGCCATCGTCGTGCAACTCGAGAGCACTTCCTGCGGTGCGTAGCAACCAGTCCACCGTATCGTAAAACGTTCTGTAATACACTGCAGCGGGCGATTGCCGAATCGAGAAACCGTGCCGAAGTGAATGAATCAGCTCGGCAAAGCCCTGCTTGTCAGGAAAAACAAAATCGAGCTGGTTATTCGCCATCAGTTGTATCGAACGCAGATGGTCGCGATGAAGAAATCAGACAATCGTTTTGCACCATACCCATTCATTTATTAGCGTACACGTATCGCTGGGATACGCCGCCTGCAGCGCAATCAGCCTTCACTCAACACGCGTTTATGAAAGTACGTCAGCAACTTCGCGCGCAGTTTCGACTGTTGATGCTTGGCTGCAGCCGTTTTGCGCTTCAGCGCAAGCTCGACGAAGGTTTCCTGGGAGCTCCTCGCAGGCTCTGCGCTGGTTACATCAGATTTTGGCACGTAGCTGCCATCCTGCTGCATACACCACACGTGTTTGACGCTGGACAGCTGCACATCGAGAATGAGCCGCAACTCCTGGCGCAAGCGGTCATCATCGACCGGTGCGACCACCTCGACGCGGCTTTCCAGATTACGGGTCATCAGATCGGCCGAACCGATATAATACTCCTCGTCGCCCCCATTATGGAAAAAATAGATCCGCGCGTGTTCGAGGAAGCGACCTGCGACGCTGATGATGCGCACATTCTCGCTCAGACCGGGAATGCCGGCGCGCATTCGACAAGTGTCCCTGACGATGAGGTCTATCTTGACACCGGCCTGGGCCGCTTTGTACAACGCCCGGGTAATGTCCGCATCCTCCAGGGCGTTCATTTTGAACTGGATCAACCCTGGCGAGTCTTCCGAATGCAGCATTTGTTCGCGCTCGATCTTTTTCAGCAGCGTGTTCTTCAACGTATAAGGTGCTGCCAGAATTTTGCGATAAGTCGGCGGTGGCGAATAGCCGGTCAGATAGTTGAACAGTTCGGTCAGATCCTGCGCGATATCCTGATCACACGTCAGCATTCCCAGGTCACTGTACAATCGCGCGGTGCCCGAGTGATAGTTGCCGGTACCCACATGGACATAACGGCGTAGCCCGTTGTAATCCTTGCGAACGACCAGGATCACTTTGCTGTGGGTCTTCAATCCCAGGACACCATAGGTGACATGTATACCGGATTGTTCCAGGCGGCGCGCCCAGCCAATATTGGCCGCTTCGTCGAAACGCGCTTTCAACTCGATCAGCACTGCAACCTGTTTGCCATTTCGGGCTGCCTGTGTCAGCGCATTGATGATACCGCCTTCGGCTGAGGTTCGATACAAGGTCATTTTGATCGCCAGAACCTTTGGATCCTTGCTTGCGGTGTTCAAAAAACGTTCGACACTGGTCGTGAATGACTCATACGGGTGCTGCAGCAACAGCGATCCGCGTTCGCGAATGATGTGAAAGATATTGCGTGGATCGTGTGCCAGCCGGGTATGATCAATCGGCTTGTGTGGCGCATCGTGCAGTTCAGGGATATCCAGGCCGGCAATCTCGAACAAATCACGCATCCCCATGATCGCCTCGACCTCATAGACATCGTTTTCCTCATCGAGACCAAGCTCGGCTGCCAGCATGCCGCGGTGCGTTGGATTCATGCCTTCCGCGACCTGAAGGCGCACTATCGGCGCAAAATGCCGGTGTCGAAGCTCGGACTCGATCATCACCAGCAAGTCGTCGGCCTCTTCCTCTTCGAGTTCGACGATTGCGTTGCGCGTAACCCGGAACAGCTCGCACGACTCGATGTCCATACCAGGGAACAACAGGTCCATGTTATTGGCCACGACGTCGTCCAGCGCGACGAAGGTGTAATTGTCGTCCACGCGAATAAATCGCGGCGCAATACCTTTGGTGACGGGCACTTTGACCCGTGCTATGTGTGGCAGAGTCCCACCCTTGTGGCGCAAGGTGACGAGCAGGTTCAGCGCCAAATTCGAGATGAACGGAAACGGATGGCCCGGATCCATTGCCAGCGGCGTCAGCAGTGGGAATATGTTCTCTATGAAATTTTTTCTTTGAGCCTCTTTCTGTGCCCGAGTCAGCGATTGATACTTGATGATCTTGATACCTTGCTCGGCCAACAAACCGAGCACGTCGCTGAGTATGCGGTTCTGTTCATTGTGCAGCGCTCTGACCTCTTCCTGGCATGCAACGATCTGTTCTGCTGGTGTCCTGCCATCAACGGATGGCTGGCGGATACCTGCCGCAACCTGCTGCTTGAGCCCACCAATACGCTTCATCTGGAATTCGTCGATGTTGTTGCTGATGATGGCCAGGAACTTGACGCGCTCCAACAACGGCGTCTTAGGATCGTCTGCCATACTCAGAACACGCTTGTTGAAAGCCAGCCAGGTCAATTCGCGATTGAGGTAAAATTCGGGGGCATTGAAATCGATTTTGGCGGGTGCAGACCGCTCCCTCTCGACTGCGGCATCGGGCCCGGACGTGGCAGCTGCATTTTTGGGATCAACTGAAGTCATTGGCTTTTTTTCAATGACATCACTGTCAGACTCGGATACGTTTGTCATGATTTGCTTGACTCTTGGAAATGCTATGGCTAGAAAACATAGCTTGAATTGTGATTCTGCTGGTTTTCCCCGGAATTTTCAATGATACTTATCAAAAATACTGGAAGCTGAAATAATACAACGAGTGAGCCGCTCGATTGCAAATCTCGGCGTGGCCAATGACCCTGATGAAATCGACCAAAAATAAAAACAAAAAACGCAAAAAGAAAAATCCGCGCCAAACCGAGAAGATGAGTTTGAAAGCTGACAAGCATGTGCTCTATGAAATGTCCGTGCAGGATGTGTCTTACGAATATGACTTCATCAGCAAGACCTTCCTTGAAATTCGCGGTTATCCGGCACACGCGCTTAGAGAAGATTTTTGCGGCACCGCAAAAATGTGTTGTGAGTGGGTTAGGCATGATAAGAGCCACACCGCGACGGGTGTCGACATTGACTCGAGCGTCCTGAGTTGGGCCGAGACGCACAATCTGAAAAAACTAAAACCCACTGCGAGAGCACGCGTCAAGCTGCTGCAGGATGATGTGTTGCTGGTGAACACGACACCGGCACAGATTATACTGGCGTTCAATTTCAGTTATCAGCTGTTCAAACAAAGGAATTCCTTGAGGGCGTATTTCAAGGCTGTGCACGAATCTTTAGCAGAAGACGGAATTTTTTTTCTCGACGCGTTCGGTGGCTATGAAGCGTTTTCGGAAACCACCGAAAAGACCAAACACAAAGGTTTCACCTACATCTGGGATCAGGAGTCCTACAATCCGATAACCGGCGACATGACCTGCCACATTCATTTCCATTTTCCGGACAAGTCTCGCTTGCGCAAGGCGTTCACCTATGAATGGCGACTGTGGACGCTGCCTGAAATCCGCGAATTGCTAAATGAGGCTGGCTTTTCGGAGATTACCGTGTACTGGGAAGGCACCGACGAGGAGACCGGAGAGGGCAGCGGGGTTTATTCCCCTTCCATGCAAGGGGATGCTGATCCGAGCTGGATTTGTTATCTTTCTGCTCAGAAATAATTGTTAACTTGCAAGATCATGCCGACACCACCTAGAGAAATTGAATTCAAGTTTGCCGTTGATGATGACCAGGCGTTCCACCGTCTGGTGCGCCATCTGCAACTACCTGATACCGTGCTCGACCAGGGTGTCACCCAAACCAATCACTTTTTTGATAGCCCGCAACTCTGTCTGCGCAATAAACATTCTGTGATCAGGCTTCGTGAACAGGGTGAAAAACGCATCCTGACGGTCAAGGGCGAGAAGACGACTCGCTCGAGCAACCATGCTGTACTGACCGACAGAATCGAACAGGAGGCCGAGGTGTCGATTGATGCCGCAACGGCATTGCTGCAGCAGCGGACCACGCCCCAGGCGGTGATCG
This sequence comes from Gammaproteobacteria bacterium, assembly GCA_029287815.1. Lineage (GTDB taxonomy): Bacteria > Pseudomonadota > Gammaproteobacteria > SZUA-229 > SZUA-229 > JABDQW01. The sequence goes on along the minus strand of JARFQK010000236.1, from coordinate 5,465 downwards.
CACAATATTTCGCTGATCGCGCGTCCGACATCTTGCAAGCCATTGATTCGGCCTGTCATGGCCAAACACTGGTACACATTGGCCAGTTCGAAAACGTCAGAATCCATCTGCCGGAGACTGGTCTGGATATCGGTGGTGCCAGCGAGATGGTCGAATTTGAACTCGATACCAGCACTTACCCCGATGGCAGGATCGATCGTGAACTGGAGATCGAGATTAGCGAGCACGCTAACGCGGACGCGATCGAGACAGCCTTGACCGGGTTATTGGCGCAAGCCGGCATCGAATGGCATAGCGCACCGAGCAAGGCCGTGCGGTTTTTCGGTGCTCTGAAGCGAGACGGTAACAGCCAAGACGCACCCTAAACGGCACCGAAAGCGTTCGACCACCTGTAGGAGCGGCTTTAGCCGCGAACGGTCTCGACCTGGAAGCATGTTCGCGGCTGAAGCCGCTCCTACAGCGAGCTCGCTGTATGCTCGCATGGATTGAAAGGACTCGGATATCTCCTGGCGCGCGCGACGTTTCCGGTTAGCCCAAAAAAATCAACACATACGGTCCGAGCGATGCCGATGTTTTTTTCTTTTCTTGCCTATTTGGGTGTGGCGCTGCTGCTGACCGCTCTGCTCTACTTTCCGGTATTCCAGCTTGTCAGCATATTCTGGGAAGTCCGACCCGACAGGGTTTTTTACCGCCTCGCAATGATCATCGCGATAATCGGCTTCTGGCCTTTTCTAAAATGGCGCGAGCTGCACCAGCGCGATGCGCTTGGTTACGCACCCGGGACCAGAGATTTTCTGAAGGTTTTTAGCAGAGGCGTGGCCATCGGCATTTTGATCCTGCTCTTTACCGCACTGCTGCTAATGGCCTTTGGCGCACGTGTACCGGTACCCGGTCTGCTGCGCTACGGCGATCTGGCTGCCGCACTGTTCACCGGAATGCTATCGGGCGTTCTGGTCGCTCTGATCGAGGAGACGTTTTTCCGGGGGGCTCTACAAACTGGCATGCGCCGCCGCAGTTCGCTGCTGACAACGGTAATCTGCATCAACCTGTTGTACGCCGCGGTGCATTTCACCCGCCCACCGATCAGCCCGGACTCGACTGCGGTGGATTGGCAAAGTGGCTGGACTATGCTCACCGGGATGCTTCATCAATTCGGTGACTTCGGCGGTATTGCTGACAGCTTCGCCGCGCTATTCGTCGCGGGTCTTTTGCTGAGTCTGATCCGCGAAAACGCCGGAAATATCGCGCTGTGTGCCGGCATCCATGCAGGCTGGGTCCTCACGATCCGGGTCACTCGCGAAGTCACCGACGCGGCACACGATGCACCAAACGCCTGGATGATCGGCAGTTATGACAATATCACCGGTTGGGCCGCCACCGCTGTACTCGGGCTACTGACCCTCTGGTACTGGCACTATCGTTACCGCAAGCACAACTGAAGCTGCTCCCGATTGGACGTCGCTGACGAAAAAAGCCCGCTAAAAGCGGGCTTTCTTTGTAACTTTGGAAGGGATCAGGTTTACTTGGACTGAGCCACCATATAATCGACGGCGGCCTTGATCGCATCATCCGACAAGTCCGTGCGACCACCTTTGGGTGGCATCGCACCCTTGCCGTTCAGCACAGCGGCATAAAGCGCATCGTTGCCCTGCTCGATACGCGGCCCCCAGGCAGCTTTGTCACCAAGCTTCGGCGCACCTGCGACACCAGCAACATGGCATGCAGCGCAAGCTTCCTTGTAAGTCGCCGCACCATCCGCGAAAGCGGCACCCGATGTGGCCAGCATCAGGCCGGCACACATTGTAGCAATAGTCAGTTTTTTCATTGGTTTACTCCTCGGTAGTCGAATGCCTGCGCCGCAGACAATTGATTAATTGTAACATTTTGTCAAAGCATGTTGTGGGTGTAAAGTGTTTGAGTTCAAATTTAAGATTGTTTTTACAATTGGAACGTTGCAGATTGCCGCTCCTAGCCCACATTTCTCACCAGGATCAAGGGAGCAGGCGCAGGATTCGTGTTCGTAAGCGCCGCTCTGGAGCGAAAAGCATAGCCATAGCTATGGTTTGAGTGAAGAGCAAGCTTACGGGCACGAAGACCAGCCTGAACCGTGACAGGCACTGTTGAAAAACACGGTGTATTTTCGATCATTCGAGTTCTCTCAAGAGAGCCAATGCCTTACCAGCTCTCGACGCCGCCTGGTGAGAAATGCGGGCTAGCCCGCCAATACAGAGGTGCGATCCACGCCTGCCGTCGTGGCTATGCCTGCTGCTTCGAGGTCGGAGCGTGCTGTTTTTCGGCGTAAGGGCTGGCCGACTCGGCCAGCTCATCGATTTGTTGCAGCAACGAACGATAGTCTGGCGTGTCCTGCCGCGCGTAGTTCAGATTCCGAAACAAGCCGGTCAAACGTGTGAAATAGTCCTGCGCCTGAGCCTTGCTGTCGAAGCGGTAATCGCGTGTGATCAGATCGAAAACCCGATTGAAGGCGTTTCTCTGGCGGTCCATCGGAACCGCCGAATCAACCGGATCGAAGGAGTCCTGCTGCAGGAACACCATGTCGAGGAACATGGATTTCTGATAAGTCACAAAATCTTCGGATGTGACGCCCTCCTCCCCGGTAACCTGCATCATCTGCGCGACCGCATCGCCCTGCTTCAGCAGTTGCTGCAACTGCCTGACTCTTCGGGTCCAGCCGCTGTCAACGTTCTTATCGAACCAGGGCTCGAGCTGTGTCGTATAGCGTGACCAGGACAACAGCGGATCGACCGCCGGGTAGAACCTCTTATAGGCCCGCTCTGCCGACAGGCCCAGAAAATCCTTCACGGTCGACAGCGTGGCCTGTGTCACCGGCTCGTCGAAATTCCCCCCAGCCGGTGACACGGTACCGATAATCGTCAGACTGCCGATTGAATCATCATTGGTCTGAAGCACGCCCGCACGTTCGTAGACTCCTTTGATCGACGATTCCAGGTACGCGGGAAAACCCTCTTCGCCCGGTATCTCCTCCAGGCGCCCGGCGGTTTCACGCATTGCCTGCGCCCAGCGCGAAGTCGAGTCCGCGATCAGCAACACATCAACGCCCATCTGCCGGTAGTACTCACCGAGCGTGATGCCGGTATATATCGAAGCTTCTCTGGCAGCGACCGGCATCGAGGACGTGTTACAGATAATGATGGTTCGGTCCATCAACGAGCCGCCAGTTTTGGGATCGCTCATCTTTGGAAACTCGGTGATCGTTTCGACGACCTCACCGGCACGCTCACCGCAGGCGACGACGATGACGACGTCGACTGCAGAATGGCGAGATATCATATTCTGCAATACTGTTTTGCCGGCGCCGAACGGCCCCGGTATGCAAGCCGTCCCGCCGCGCGCGATCGGGAAGAAGGTATCGATCACGCGCTGGCTGGTGATCAGCGGCTCTTCCGGGTAAAGGCGCGTTGAATAGCGTTTGCGCAGCAACTGCCTGTCCAGTGACCGCCGCACCGGCCAGTTCTGCGCGAGGCGGATGTCGTGTTCACGTCCACTGCCATCCTCCAGGCGCGCAACAATCTCTGTGACGCTGAACGTTCCCTCCTGAATCCATGACACTTTGAACTCGCCGACCCAGCCGAACGGCACCATGATCTTATGGGTGTAACGACCCTCCTGAACCGTACCCAGCACATCACCGGCGACCACGCATGCACCGCTACTGACCGTGGTCACGAACGACCATTTGTCTTTCGGGTCAAGCGCATCCCTGGATACCCCACGCGGCAGAAACACCCCGAAGCTGGCGGCAAGATCGTGGAGCGGATTCTGTAAGCCGTCGTAGACCTGACCCAGCAATCCCGGGCCAAGTTTAACCGATAGCATCTGACCGCTCTGCTCTACTGAATCACCGACGGCGACGCCCGCGGTGCTCTCGTAGACCTGAGCATCAGCGGTGCTGCCCTGCACGCGAAGCACTTCGGCCTTGAGTCGCTCGCGCTCTCCGAGCGCATTGACAGCGCCGGGGCAGATGTAGACGACCTCGTTTTTTATCAGATGGGCCAGCTCGCCGTCGGCGCCAGGCAGGGCTTCGATTTTGACCAGGTCATCTTGGACAGCGATCACGCGTGCAGTTGCTCTCGAATCAGATGATGACATGAACGGCCCCCTCCAGGTCGTCGATGAGCGGTTGGCCGCTGACACAAATCATCATCGGCCCAGTCCCCGACCGAACAGATCCGCATAGTCACCCAGTCCGGCTTGAGTCAACTCATCGAACCGCTCCGACGCCAGATCGCTGTCGTGCCGAACCCAACGATCAACGATGTCCCACTTGAGCACGTAGATCACCACAGCCTCAAAATCGAATTCGTGTTCGCCAGCGTGTCTGTTCAGATTCTTCCAGACCAGATCGAGCAGCAATCGCTGCAATGTCAGGCTTTCTCCGGACCTGAGCAACCGATCAGCCTCGCGTAACCATGGAAACACAGCATCCAGCCGAAAACTGGTTTCCTGCCAGTTGCGCCGTATGTGGCCCAGCCAGCGACCATAACCCCACAAACTGGCCGATGACGGTGGCCCTTGTTCACGATTGCGGCGTCGCAACGCGGCCATACACGTGCGAAGCTCCAGCCGATCACGAATGATCAACCTCAAGGTCTCATTGGTGATGGTTTTCATCTCAGCGCGAACCTTGGCGACAAACTGCTGGTCGCTCATCGCGATCGGTAACGAAGACCAGGTCAGAATCTGCTCCACGCGCGCCAGCAGCTCGGCGTCTTCTGGCTCCAGCACGCGCAGGCGGCGATCCAGTTTCAAGCGTGACAGCGGCGGCCGTTTGGCCCGGAACAGCGCCTCGGGCCGCGGCAGACCGGTAATCAGCATGGTGTATGCATTCGGATCGCTCATGCGCTACTTGACGATACCTTCGAGGATTGCGCGAAAGCGCGGTTGCAGATGCTGCAGCAGTAACTCGGCAATTGCTTCATCGGTCAGCTCCAGGCTGATATCCTTATCGACCATGTGAATGCGGATCCCTGCCCCGAGCTCGTCCGATGAGGAGAAGGTTACCCCCTTGCGCAGGATGTCGTCCGAGAGCCCCAGCACAAAATGCGTAAGCTGACCACGGCGCAACTCATCCGGGTCGTTGCGCAGTTCATCGAGTCCGACGACTTGCTCGGGCAGCACAATCTCCAGTTCACTGGCATCTGCGACGTCGATGTTCTCGCGTGCGCGGCCGGCAACCTCCAGAATCATTTTTTTGAGCAGGGCCTCGTCGTGCAGACTGCGCGAGACCAGCCGTTTCACGTCCGAACTGAAGCGCTGCATCAAGTGCGATTTCAGCTCGAGGATGGTGTCCCGCATCGCCATCTGGATCGCCGCCACCCCTGCCGCCTGGAAAGAGTCGGCTTGCTTTTGAGACGCCTCGAGCTGTTGTTCAGCCTCGACCTTGGCACTCTCGACGATCTGTTTTGCACGCGCCCGCGCCTCTGCGA
>JARFQK010000223.1 GCA_029287815.1 Gammaproteobacteria bacterium | reverse complement strand
GAAAAGCGGTATCGAATACCGCAACCTGCGGCACAGCCGGTGCCTGTTGGAGTGCGACTTCGATGCCCGTCAGGTTCGCCGGATTGTGCAGCGGCGCCAGGGGTATCATCTCCCGGATACGATTCAATACAGCATGATCGATGATCTCTGGTTCACGAAAAGACTCGCCCCCGTGGACCACGCGATGACCGATCGCGAAAAGCTCCGACCACTCGGTGACTGCGCCACTTTGCTGCAAGACTGCGCCGATGCGTGACAGCCCGTCACGGTGATCAGCAACGTGGCACTTATCGATGTTCCTTGCAGAATCCGCTCTGTTGTGTACCTCGTGCGCATGGACGCCCGCCGCATCGCCGATGCGCTCGACGGCACCCGAGGCGAGCACCCTGCTCTGCTCCATATCGAACAGCTGATACTTGATAGACGAGCTGCCCGAGTTGATTACCAGTACCTTGATCATTGTAAGCTCTTCCTTCCCAGGGCGTGCTTGGACCTACCGCTGAACACGAACGGATCAAATCACTTGCCCCTGTCTTCGCGCAACATGCGGGCCAGGCTTACGCGGCGCTCTCCGCATTAGCCTGCCAACGCAGGTCACCTTTTTTCGATCCGGTTCCTCGTTTCAATCATTCACGCCGCAGCAGAGCAGGTGTCCATCGTACGTATTCTCCTGCAGAAATTCGGCAAAGTAATTATTCAATTTGTGGAAGCGGAATAGCAGCGTGATGCTGTCCTTCTTCGACTTCTTCACCAGTGATGATGGGTCAAAATAGGATTTGGCATTATCCACTGTGAGCACAAAAGGTGGCTTTCCGTCCCTGACCAGCAGGTAACTCATGACCAGGGCGCCGACACGGTGATTGCCTTCGATGAACAGCTGGGGCCGGCTCAGCATGCGGATATAGATGCCAGCAGAGCGTTTCCAGATCGATGCACCCTTGTGCTTTTCATGCCATTCGATCACGTCCTGTATGCCGCCTCGCCTGTTGTCATAGAACTGCTTCTCGGTAGCAGCCATGTGTTTTACAGACTGTGCACGCGTGACAGGGTCGAGACCGCACAGCACGAGACTGTTGAGTTCCAACAAGTGTTTCAGATTCCCCGGCGCAAGCAAATCGAGTTCTTTCCCCAGCGCGTTGTCGATACAGGCGTAACCCGCCATCATGTTCGCCAGCACCTCGTCGTCAAGATTGTCCCTGCGCGTTTGCAGGTGTCTGTTGATGCTGGAAAAATTACGCTGGACATCGCGCAATGTTGACTCGATCGCTGCCAGGTTGAGGCGGTAACCCTCCAGGCTCGGGTCAATCGCATCCACCTGGGATGTGCCTATGATCGCAGCAATGCAAGAGGGTACGGAATAATCTGCCTTGGTTTTGGACATCATCTCCTGGTCAATGATGCACCCTGTCGACGACCTCGGATGCACGGGCCACCATCGTCCTTGGTACCGGAATATAGCCGATCTCCTTGGCGTAGTCCTGCCCGCGGCTCAGCCCCCACCAGACGAAGTCCTTGATCGCGTTCGCTAACTTGTCGTTTGGATATTTGTTGTACAGTAGTAGCCAGCTATAGCTCACGATCGGATAGGAGCCGTCGCCATCAGGATCGGGAATGAAAACACGCAGATTCCTCGGAATTTCTGGCGACCCGTCCTGCAATGCCAGCTGTCCGGCCTCGGCCGTTGGCTGGACGAACCGGCCTGACTTGTTCTCCAGTCTCGCCATTGGCAGCCCGAGCCGCTTGGCGAAGCCGTACTCAACATAGCCGATCGAGCCCGAGGTGAGTTTGATCCGGCCTGCGACACCGTCGTTGCCCCGCACCGCAGAAGCCCGCCCGGGCCAGTCGATCAGCTTGCCCGTGCCCGGCCCGTTGCGCCAGGCTTCGCTGACTTCGCTCAGATGATTGGTGAAGGCGTAGGTGGTTCCGCTGCTATCGCGTCGTACCACAGGGGTGATCTCCATGTCCGGTAGACGTATATCCGGATTGCTCGCAGCGATGCGGGGATCGTTCCATCGGGTTATCTTTCCAAGGAAGATATCCACGTAAACGTCCCGCTCGAGCTGGATCTCCCGTTCGAGGCCCCAGATATTATAAGCCAACACGACCATACCTGCGGTGACCGGCACCATGTTGACGCCGGCTTCGACACGGGCTATTTCGTCATCCTTCATCGCAGCATCGCTGGCGCCGAAATCGACCTCACCGGCGATGAAACGCTTGATACCCTCGCCGCTGCCGACAGCATCATAACTGAAGCTCAGTTCGGGGTGCTCGGCCGTGTACATTTTCATCCAGCCATTATACAGCGCTGCGGGAAAGGTCGCACCGGCGCCATGGATGCTCAACGCCCCGCTGCCGATGCTGGTTTCTTCGGGCGGGTCCGCACACGAGATCGTCAACCCTGCCGCTATCAGCAGCGTCACGGCGATGGCAGCGCCCCGATGCATGATTCTCATGGCTTTTCTCCTGTCAGCTGAACTCGCCCGCAACGTATTGGCGGGTGAGCTCTTCCTGCGGATTTTCGAAGACCTCCTTGGTGTTGCCCATTTCGACCAGATAGCCGGTACGGCCACCTGCAGAGATATCGACCCCGAAGAAGGCAGTGGTGTCAGCGACGCGCATCGCCTGCTGCATATTGTGTGTCACCAACGCCAGCGTGTAGCGCTCCTTGAGCTCGAGCATCAGTTCCTCGATCTGGCGTGTCGCGATCGGGTCCAGGGCCGAGCAGGGCTCATCCATCAGCAAGACATCCGGTTCGGTCGCAATCGCACGGGCGATACAAAGCCGCTGCTGCTGCCCGCCGGACAGAGACAGGCCACTGTTTTTGAGCTTATCTTTGACCTCGTTCCACAGGGCGGCCCGCTGCAGAGCCTTCTCGACTTTCTCCTCAATATTGCCCTTGAAGCGATTCAGGCGCAGTCCGAACGCGACGTTGTCGAAGATGCTCATCGAAAAGGGATTCGGCTGCTGGAATACCATGCCGATGTAACGCCGCACCACCACCGGATCGATCTTTTTGCCGTAGATATCCTGCCCCTTGTAGGTAACCTTGCCCTCGAAGCGGAAGATGTCGATCAAGTCGTTCATGCGGTTGAGGCTGCGAAGCACAGTACTCTTGCCGCAACCGGAGGGGCCGATGAAACCTGTGATCTTTCCCTTTTCGATTGGAACATCACTGCTTCGCACAGCAAGAAAATCGCCATAAAAAATCTTGTCGAGCTTACAGTCCATGACCACTTCACCTTGGGGACTGAACTGCGCAGCGGTATCGAGCGCCGCTTCAGGAGTTGCATTCATCTTGCTTTCCTCTTGATACAAGGGTTAAACCTTGGGCTGGCCGAACAGGCGGGCCAGGATATTGAACACCAGCACGATCAGCACCAGCACCAGCGATGCGGCCCAGGCGAGCTCGATCTGGTTGTCAAACGGCATACCGGAGAAATTGTAGATCAGAATCGACAGCGAGGCGGTCGGCTCCGCCAGTTCGGAGATGTAGTAGTTGCTGAACAAGGCTGTGAACAACAGCGGCGCGGACTCGCCAGCCGCGCCCGCCACGGCGAGCATCACGCCGGTCACCACACCTGGCAGGCCTGTGGGCAGCACGACTTTCCAGATCACCTGGCTGCGGGTACAGCCCATGCCGAAGGCTGCGTCCTTCATGCGCTGGGGCACCATTTTCAATGCCTCCTCGGCGGTCAGCACCACGGTGGGTAGCATCAATACCGCCAGTGCGATACCGCCGGCCCAGGCCGAATACGTGCCCATCAACAGCACCACGGCCGCGTAGGCGAACACACCGGCCAGGATCGAGGGCATGCCGGTCAACACCTTGGCCAGGAAGCGTGAGAGGCTCGCGATCTTGCTGCTCGGATCGAGTATGGCCAGGTAGATCGCGGCGAGTATGCCCAGCGGCACGCTGACGATCGCGGCGATGCCGACCATGACCAGGGTTCCGACGATCGCATTGCCGAAGCCGCCGCCCATCTCAAAACCCGCCGGCGGCAGCGCGGTGAGCGCTTCCAGGTCGACCCGGGCACCCCCCTGCACCACCAGCATGTAGATCACGGAAAACAGCGGAATGCTGGCCAGAATCGCTGCGATCCAGGTCAGCGTGGTCAGCAGTCCGCTCTTTAGCGCACGCCTTTCTAAAATCTGGCGGTTCAGACTCGGCAGCTCCGATTCTTGTGCGGCCGCAGTCAGTTCGGCATTGCTCATTTCTTGCCCTCAAATTTGCGCATGGTCATCTGCTGGATCATCAGACCCAGCACGTTAACGACGAAAGTAATTGCCAGCAACACCATGGCCGCGTACATCAGGGCTTCCACCTCGATTCCGCTCGCTTCCGGGAAGTTGGAAGCCAGCAATGAGGCCAGCGTGTTGGCGGGCGCGAACAGCGACACACTGATCTGGTTGCTGTTACCGATCAGCATCGCCAGAGCCATGGTTTCCCCGAGAGCGCGGCCGAAGCCGAGCACCAATGCAGCGAGGATGCCCGACGAAGCGGTTGGCAGCATGACCTTTAAAATCGCCTCCCAGCGTGTCGTGCCCATACCGTAGGCGGCCTCTTTGACCTTGTACGGGATGCGCCGGAAGGCGTCCACCGAAATCGCCGCCACGGTCGGCAGGATCATTATCGCCAGCACCAGTGCTGCCGGCGCCATACCCGGTCCGTTCAGACTGCTACTGAACAGTGGAAACCAGCCGAGAGTTTCGTGCAGCCAGTCCGCAGTTGGTCTTAACAGTGGAATGAGTACATAGATACCCCAGAGTCCGTAGACGACGGAGGGAATGGCGGCCAACAGCTCGACGATGGTGCGAAAGACGGCAGCCAGTCTCGCGTGAATGAAACCCTGTGTCAGAAAAATCGCGATCGCGACACCAAAGATACCACCCAGAAGCAAGGCCAGCAGGGAACTGTAGAGCGTGCCCCAGATCTCGGGTAGGACGCCATAGTCACCCTTGGAGACATCCCAGGTCGTTCCGGTGATGAAACTCGGGCCAAACTCCTGCATCGCCGGCAGCGCCTGGCCACCGATCTTCCACAAAATGTAGGCCACGAGCACAACAATCAGCAGCGCGCAGGCATATGCGATGAAGCGAAACAGGGCATCGCCCGCATAATCACTGGCAGAGGGTGGGCCAGATACCGCGTTGGCCGTATCAGCCGATTGAAAAGGATCGCTTGCCATCGTCAATTGCTCGTTCCTGAATCCGAAAGTAGAAGCTGGTGACTGGAATGCTGTATCCGGGGTGTCCGTACGCCAACCCTGGTGACCCAGTCGATTTAACCGGTCTGATGCTTACTGAATCAGCTTTGAAGCATCACGTACTTTGGCGATCACATTGTCCGGGAGCGGTATATAGCCCAACTTGTCAGCGGACTTCTGGCCCTCGGTCAAGCAGTACTCAACCAGATCACGCAGTACTTGCGCCTTGGCATCGTCCTGTTCCTGGTAGAACAGCATCCAGGTGAAGGTAGCAATCGGATAAGCCTTTTCGCCGGCCGGATCGGACACCCAGGCGATCAGGTTAGGCACCTCGGAATTAGGTAGCGTGCCGGCCGGGAACTCGGCACTGGCCAGCGCAGCAGCACCCGACTCCGCACCCGGCGCGATAAATTTCCCAGATTTGTTCTCGAGCATGGCAGTCGTGGCCCCGGTCAGCTTGGCATAGCCGTATTCGATATAGCCGATAGAACCGGGATTCTGTTTGACCTGGGCCGTGATGCCGTCATTTTTCGGCGCTTTGATGAATTGGTTTTTCGATGGCCACTGCACGGTTTTGCCGGTACCCACGGTGTCGGCGAACTCCTTGTTGATCGCGGACAAGTGCTTCGTGAACACGTAAGTGGTGCCACTGGAGTCAGAGCGGGTCACAACGGTGATCGGCTGATCAGGCAACTTGACGCCGGGATTGGCTTCGGCGATCCGAGGGTCGTTCCACTTGGTGATTTCTCCCATGAAAATGGCGGGATAAACATCGCGCGGCAGCTTCAGTTCCTTTACGCCCCTCAGGTTGTAGGCGAGTACCACTTCACCGGCCGTCATTGGCAGCAGGATGCTTCCCGTCTCGACTTTTGCCATTTCCGGTTCTGACATGGCCGCATCGCTGGCGGCAAAATCGACGGTGTTATTGATGAAATCCTGTATGCCGGCACCGCTACCCTTGGCCTGATAGTCGACGCGGATGCCTTTGTTTTCCTTGCTGAAGTCCTTGAACCACTTGGAGTAAATTGGGAATGGGAAGCTTGCGCCGGAACCGATGAGTTTTACCTCGGCGTGAGCAGTGGTGCTTAACGCGGTCGTGAACAGACACAACAAGACCATAACACCTTTTGTAATGGATTTAGCTTTCATTTACAGAAGTCCTGTGATTGTTGTTTTAGATCGATGCAGAAGCTATACAGACACTTAAGCTTAGCCTCGGCTTATGCATATAATGTTACGAAAGCATGTCTTTTATGTGACGACGCGTTGACCGCCAGTCGACACATGGCCAACAGGGCTGCAACCAGCGGGCTAGCCCACCACCCTATGCAAATGGTCTGTGATAGACTGACACAACGCAACGCGGTCGTGCTGTCTCAGGCATCCGACCAGAGTATGATTGAGGAGGTTGACCATGACACCACTGGACAAAGTTGAAGTGCTCTACCGTGACCTTGTCCATGGTTACGGGGATGCGAAAGATGGCGAGGTGCGAGCCGCCAGTAAATTGCTGATGGTCGCTCTGTACCATCTCAGGGAACACGCCGGCGATCAGTGGTATAACACCGTCGAGGAGTATGTCGATATCCTCAAGAACGATGCGGCACGCTTCGAGCAATTCATGCAATCGAATCGAAGTCATTTCGATGATGATGTCATGACGATCCCCGTGCTTAAAAACGGCAGCTTCCAGGCCTGAGTCTGTTCCCTGTACAAACAAAAAGGCCACAGGTGTGCGTCGAACATTTGACCCCCCCGAGTTCTATTTGCTATCCACTGAACACAGACTTGCACAGACTGCGCTGTTGAATTCGAGTCATTTATGGTTTTTTAGGTGATGACTTCCCCCCGAAAAACAACCCCCCACGGGCTAATGCCTTGCGAGCAGCCAGTCGCGACAAAACCAACCGGCATACTGGCATCAAAATGCGAGTCAGCACAATCGCACCACTGATCATCCCAGCACTTCTGGCCCTCACATTTAAGGCCGGAGCGGAAACATCTCGGCCTGTCGAGCAGCCAGCCGCGGCCACCGAAAAGCTCTCGATTGATTCCCAACCTATCATGCCCGAGCGACACAAGTCATACAAAGCTGCGAGTAACGGCTGTCCTCCGAGCCGAGCGCGATGCACTTGGCAGCACACCTACGGCGGCATGCTTGAGGACAAAGCCTACAGTGTGGCCACGACCAGTCAGAACGGCGTTGTCGTGGCCGGCCACACACGGTCACTCTCGGGACATCAGTATGATGGCTGGCTGTTGCACCTGGATCGTTCCGGCCGCACGCTCTGGGAGCGAAGACTGGGGGGGCCATTGACCGAACACGCTTACGGCACTGTTGTGATGGGCGATAAGATTGTGATGGCGGGTTTGACCCGTTCGAGAGCACGTGGTGACAGCGACGTCTGGATTGTCTGCCTTGATCTGAACGGCGAGATCTTATGGGAGCGCATATTGGGCGATCTCGGCAATGACAAAGCAAGGACGGTTGCACAGACCGGGGATGGACACATCCTCGTCGCAGGCACATCGCAACAAACCGCCAGTTCTAATGACGATGGCTGGCTGATGCAACTCAGACAGGACGGCACCGTCCTGTGGGAAAACAGATACGGTGGGCGGGAAGACAATGGCATCTTCCACGTCACCGCGCTGATGGATGGCGGAATTGCCGCGGTCGGCTATGCTGACAAGGACGGTGAGGACGGCTATCAGTTGTGGGTCCTGCGTCTGGACGCCGAGGGTAACGAGCTCTGGGAGCGCTTTCTCGGCCATGGCCGGTTCGATGCTGGCACCAGTGTGGTGGCTACACCGGACGGCGGTCTGATCGTTGCCGGCACCACCAGCGCGGATGCTTTCCGACTCGATGATGCCTGGGTGCTGCGATTCGAAGCGGATGGTCGTCTGGCATGGGAAAAGATTTTCGAAGGTGAAGCCCGTGATGGTGCCTGGGCCATTGCGGCGATGCCGCAAGAGATCTACGTCATCGCTGCCGCAACGGCTTCGTACGGCGCGGGTAGCACCGATGCCTGGTTGCTCGCAATCGATGATCAGGGCGAAGTTCAATGGGAGCGAATGTATGGAGGCCCACTCTGGGACAGGCCGACATCACTGGCGGCAACGGCTGACGGTGGCGGACTTATCCTTGGAGGATACACAACTTCCTCTGGCGCTGGCTATGAGGATTACTGGGTTCTCCGATTGGACGAGACAGGTAGACTGTAGGCTACATAATGGTCGGAAGGGGCCGCCACCCATTGCTTTCCCGTCTAATCGTCATTGCGAGGCGCGACAGCGACGTGGCAATCGCCCCCTCTGAAGCGGGTGGTCGCGATTTCAGGCTCGACAGCAGCAACCGGTAGAGCAGACATTTGATTTCATGATGCTTACATATTACCTGGGCATATCCGCTATGAAATCTTTTTCATTGTCACCACGAAGCAGCTCAGCCAATCCAATCAAACCATCCTTAAGATACATGGTGTTATAGCCCTTGGTTTTTAGATAAGTCATAGTAATAATTGCTCTATCTTTATGAGGGCAAGCTGTCACTATAATCTTATCTTCATCCAGCTCATTTAGCCGATCCGGCAATTCATTAAGCCGTATATTGGTTCCAAAACCCATATGCCAGGCTTCATATTCTTCCTTGAATCGTATATCAACGCATTGCGCTTTCCCTTCCTGCAAAAGATCACCAAGCTCTCTTGCGCCTGCTTTCATTTCGATTCTAGTGTCGTAATCAAAATTACCGATAAAATCAGCTAGTTTCTGTTCTTCGGCATACGCATTGAATATCACACTGAATGTGGTTACTAGAAAAGCGATTGCATATCTCATGGACACGTGCCTTTATTTAGAATCAGGAACAGAGAACCCTGACTCATACCATCCTTTGGTGTTATTCACGATTTTTACAACAGATAACATAACTGGCACTTCGATTAGCACACCAACTACCGTTGCCAAAGCTGCCCCGGATTCGAAACCAAACAGTACGATGGCCGTTGCTACTGCTAGTTCAAAAAAATTACTGGCACCGATCAAAGCAGAAGGCCCTGCCACACAGTGCGCAACTTTGAACTTACGATTGAGCAGATAGGCAAGCCCCGAATTGAAATAGACCTGAATCAAGATCGGGATTGCCAAAAGCAGTATGACCAGGGGCTGAGAAAGGATCTGCTCACCCTGAAAACCAAACAACAGAACCAGAGTTGCTAACAGAGCTGTTAACGATACCGGCCCAAGCCATTCCAGAGCGCGTTTGAGTGCCTGCCCACCACCACGTTTCAGCAACCAGTGACGCCAGATCTGAGCCATCGCAACAGGGATTACAATATAAAGCACAACTGATAAAAATAATGTATCCCACGGTACAGAAATAGAAGAAAGCCCGAGTAGCAGTCCCACAATTGGAGCAAACGCAAAAATCATAATAGTATCGTTGAGAGCTACCTGCGTCAGTGTAAAGTGTGGTTCACCATCAGAGAGATTACTCCAAACAAACACCATGGCTGTGCAGGGCGCAGCAGCAAGAACGATTAGGCCAGCAATGTAACTATCGATCTGGTCAGCAGGCAAATATTCAGCAAAAATTCCGCGAATGAAAATCCAGCCTAATAAAGCCATAGAGAACGGTTTAACGGCCCAATTAACAAATAACGTCACACCAACACCGCGCCAGTGCTCCTTTACGTGATGCAGTGCTCCAAAATCAATTTTCAGCAGCATCGGGATGATCATCAGCCAGATAAGCACGGCAACAGGCATGTTAACTTGTGCAATTTCAAGACGACCAAGTGCCTGGAACGGCTCAGGCAGCCAGTGGCCCAGTGCTACTCCGGCAATAATGCAGAGAAAAACCCAAACTGTCAGGTAACGCTCAAAAAAGCTCAATTTCTGCTTACTTTCCTTCTTGCGGGTCGATAACCGGGTCGGACCCCGCCGCCGATAACCGCCGATAACCGGGTCGGACCCCCATAACATCCAAAATTTATTAAATAAACTTTACCAATCAGCATCGCCTTAACAGCTTAGAGTACTGTTTTTTTGCTTGAAATGCGGTGTTTAAGCGGCGACTAGACTACGTAAAATATTCTCGCTCCTCGATCTCTTCTTAACGCATTGTTTTTGTCCTCAAAAAGCGGTGCTTAAGCAACATTTTCGGGGTCTGTTCTATCTCTTTCTCTTGTGCTATCAATTGCTTACGCAGGTCCGACCCAGCTCAGCTTCGCAGGTCCGACCCAGCTCAGACTGGTGCTATCAATTGCTTACGCAGGTCTAAATCGACAAATTCGACGCCACGCAGTTGGACAGAAATCAGATCGCGCACCTCGGCGACCGTCCCCAAAGGCAGTCGTTCGAGACTCCCAACTTCAGTATCGGGGCGCAGCGGATCATCGGCGAATCAATGCATCGTGAAGTCGAGACTCATGATCAATTACCTCCATGCTGTCGAGACATACGCCACGTCCCATTCGTAGCAGCGCATCTGGCTCATGGTGTTGCTATAAATGACCTTATTACCCGCGGCGACAGCGTTGGAGACTGCCGTCATGCGTTTGTCGGCGCGCCACACCACTTCGCCGGTGTGTCGATCCCAAGCCGCTGGCACGTCATCCATGGCACCAAACAGCAAATCACCCGCCGTCAGAAACATCCTTGCATCAGGCGCATCGACGCGCCAGAGGAGGCGACCATCTTCCGCGCTGCGCGCCTGTAGATATCCGTCGCTTATACACTCTCGCCCCAGGTAGAGCGCGTCGACACACCCCAGATACCGACTTGGCCCTTTCGCTTTGTTATACTCTGCCTCGCCCATCTTCTCTGGTCCAGACACCCACAGGATGTTGCCGGTATTGACATCGATGCAGCGCAGCGTATCGATAAAGAGATGCTGGTATACGCGATCATCGAACAGCATCTGAAGCGAGTTCATGCCGCCAAGGAACTTGCCTGTTTCGGATAACCCATACGGCATCGCCCAAAGCCTTTTTCGACTTCCGACGTCGTAACAGACGAGTCTTCCAGGAACCTCCGAGCCCAGCACGCGTTTGCCGTTGTCAAAGACCGTCACCCCTGCCGCGGGAATCGAAAAAAATTCGAAGCCTGCTTCTCCAATGCGCAGTATCCCTTTTTCCGGCGCATTGACAACGACATAAAACACATCATTCAGGACGTCATCGACAGCGCCGAACTCGTAGTCTTCCGAGGAGAGGTCGGCAATGATTTCGCCTGTGTCCCGGTGCAAGACATACGGAGCAACACACACAGCCTTCGAACCGACGCAGAATTGTTCAATCGCTGGATGAGGGTATTCGGTATCCCACATGGTTTTGCCGGTCTCGATATTCAGAGCGACGCATATCCTGCCAGCCGAATTGATATAGACAGCGTCCTCAACGGCGCAGACCTGATTGCCGGCCCCCCATTTGGCACACTTGAGAGACTCCCATTTTGGCGTCGCTGCCGGAATGCCCGCAGCATCTCCCGCACAGCTGGAACCGCTGTGGTTATTCCAGTTAACTGTCCATCGTGGTACTGACAATGCCGATCTCCTCTGTGACTTTTCGTAGCTTGCCTCCGCCGATGAGCAGGCCTATATCCGCCCTCAGCGCCATTGAGGCGCCCATGCCAAGGCAGCAGCCGCGCGTAAGTTGCGGCGTAGCGTCGTCTTCTCGCTGAGTTGATGAGGTTGCGTAAGCGCCCGCAAAAGCCCCTTTGCAGAAAGTATAGGCCATGAATTGCGAGTGGCTGCTATTTCTGGATAACCGGGCGACTCAGCTCGGCTTGTTGTTGAGCTTGCTCTGAAATTTCCACGTGAACCGCCACCAATACCGACCCCTTACGCCAACGCATTGTCCGGACCACTCTATCGATTGTATTTCACTGGCTTACGGCATGGCGCAGTACCCTAGCGGCACCAAGTCGTACTGCGGTGGCGAGCTGCTATACGGTAACCGCCAGCTTCTGCTGAGAATTGCGACAGTCCGCCATTGCTCTGAAGCGAACGGTTGCGATTTCAGTCTGCACTGCGGCAACGACACAGAGCCGGACTGTCGGACTGATGTTTTGACCCGGTAGAACCGGGCGCTGGTACCCCATGGCGCCAGCGCTGTAGACAGCACCCAGGAACAGCATATGAAAATGAAAATTCAGGTTCAAAGCAATGCTGAAGCGCAGGATCAGCGCGAACGCACCGGTGTGTGCGCTCTGCCAAGTGTGAGTTTCCCGGGCAGCGCAGCTGCTCAGCCTCTCATTCCAACTCCCAGATGTAGAAGATGTCTGCGGCACTACCTATTGGTGTCGTCGTGCCCTCAACATGTATTTTCCGAGATAGTCGGTAGCGTGTGGAAAATTCGGCTTCCCCGGTATCCAGATTGGTGCCCACCGATACCGACAATCGGGGGTTGATCTGGCGACCGATAGCAAGCTTCGTATCTCCCCCTTGCCCTATATCACTGGCTGGTTTACCGACCAGCAGGTAGGAAATGACGTCATTTTCACTCATCGCTGGAGTCGAGAAGGTGGTGACCCGGGGTTTTTTGATGGCGCCAATGGCATTGATGCCGACGACGACCTCATCGATCTGGCGAGTGGCGCGCAGGTTGATTCCGGGATTGCTGGGAGGTCCGCCGGCGAAGGAAATGATTCCGCGCTCGATCGTGAGGTCTTGCCCGTAGGCGCGATAGGTGCCCTGGTCGATGTTGATATCACCGGCGACGGAAAGCGCCTCGTTTGGTTTTGCTTTGGCATCAAGTTCACCTTCGAAGAAGGCATCCAGCCCGAAACCCACAAAATGGATCTCTTTCCCCAAGGTCAAGGTGACATCCATTTCCAACGGGATGGGTTGCGCTGCCTTTTCAGTGTCGGCGTCCTGGAGAACCACCACATCCTCATGGGCCGACCTGGCACTCGGTGGCAGGGTTTTGAGGAAAATATCAGCCTTTGGCACTGTGATGTTTCCAACCAGGCGCAATGCCTGTGATGTCTTCTCGATGACCAGGTCCGGACTGACCAAGATGCGTGCCTCGGGAAGGTTCACCGCAAGAAAATTGTCCCCCTTGACCTCAACTTTCGTTGGCCAGCCGGATTGGGCGTCTAACTGACTGTTCCCGTTGATGGCTATGTTGCCCTCTGTGGATGCCAACGACCCATCGATTTCCACGGTTTCTCCCCTGCCAGCGATGTCGATCGAAGAGTCTTTGAGCGCAACACCAAGCTCCGGCGCGTCCAGCCGTGCGATGTTGATTTTCCCCTCGCCATTGAGTCTTGGTCGCCCGATCGTGCCCTGCAGATCGAAGTCCAATCGAACGCTTCCATCGAGTGCGGAAAGTTGAGGGACCATTGCGGTGATGAAATCGAGCTTCGGTCCATCGAGCGCGATGTTTGCGCCGATCGTCGCTTGTCGCGGGTCTTCGACGGCGAGCACATCGGGGGCGTTGACGCTGGCGGTTATCCTGTTTTCAGCCACTCCGAGCTTGACTTCCCCCATGGCAGCGTTTCCCCGCACCGCGGCAACGATTTTCGCGCCGTCGTGCGGCAGGCTCACCTCGCCGGTCTCGGGAAGCAGATAGACGATCTTTCCCGGGGTGATATTGACATCGGCATGGGCTTGTATGGTTTCCCCCAGTTCCCCGTTGCCGTTCGCCGAAAGCTCACCATCGAGGTTTTGAATCGCCGCCGGCATCAAGGGCTGGAGCCAGCCTAGCGGTAACGCCGCGATCTCAAAGCTGCCGCTGGCGTGCTGTCCCTGCGCGTCACGGTCATCCCATTCGCCCTGAGCGCAGAGCCGCGCATGCTCACGTCTCATGCACAGCGGGGCGGCCGAGGCCTTGGTCGCGCTGGCCGTCAGTGCAGTCGCTTGCTCCAGGTCCCAATTGCCAAACGCCTCGGATTGCAGCGACAGGCGCTGCAGCAAACCCAACCAGAGTTCGCCCTTGAGCCCTCCTTGCAGCGCGAGCGTGACCTGACCCTGTTCGTGCGCAACCGAAGTTTCCATTTCGTGCGCATCGCGAGTACCGGTCGCAGTGACGATAAGTTGACTGATCTGCTGAGTTCCCACCATTAGCCCCTGTCCGGTCAGATCAATGTTTGATGTTCTCTGGCCTGACAGGTCAACATCTAGATCCGCCGCCAACTGATCTAGTGCAAATTGCTGTGCTTGCAGAGACTTAGCTTCAAGTTGGGCGCTGATGCGGGGCTGTGTCTGTGGCCCCTGCAGCCTGCCTCGGCCAACGAAGCGCCCGGAAGCCTCCGGCATCAGGTCGGAGGCATCGGGAACATCGATCTGCCAATCCAACATCGAATTCTCTCCCAGCTTGCCGTCAGCACGGATCTCTGAATCGCCAGAGGCGATGGCCAGGCCCTCGACTGTGATCTCTTCGGGGAGGACATTGACCACGCCATTGCCTCGTATCGGCAGTCCCCGCAGCTCGCCTGTCAGGGCGTTGAGCGCCACCTTGGCGGTGGGACCGGCCTGACTCAGCATGCCGCTGATGCGGGCGCTCATATCGATCGCGCCTTGCCAGTCGGGATACTGTACCCCGGGATTGAGCTGTTGTGCCGTGGTGATGAAGTCATAGCTTAGCGCAGGGAGCCATGAGAGCGTGCCGATGGTCTTGAGCACGCCATCGAGCGTCTGTCCGACGACCTCGACGTGCCCGAGGCTTTGCTTGTTCCCCGTGCCCTGGATCGTCCATTGTCCCTGCGGAATATCCTTTCCCGACAGATCGGTGGTGAGCTTGAACTGGTAATCGTCCAACGCGCCATCGGCAGAAAACGCCCCCTTGGCGCTGCCGGCGATGGGCTCGCCGGTCAGCGGCCATTGGATTTCCTGCCACTCCCCTTTCAAATCGAAGCGGTTATCCTCGAGTGAGGCGTTTCCAGATAGCGATAACTGCATGGGCTGCGTTTGGTGATTGGCTTGCAGTTTGCTGATCACAATCGATTTCTGTTCAAAATCCGCCGCGATGGCGAATTCGGATCTCACATCGATCGTCGGCTCCGACGGGCTATCGGCAAGGAGATGCCCATCGAGCTGCGCCCGTTTTAAATCACCGCGCGTATTGATCTTGCCTTCGATGATTGCGTCAAGCGCTGGGCTGATCAGGCGTCCGGGGATGTCCTTGACCACCAACGTGCCGTCCCATGCGAGATTCTCCAGCGGCTGAGTGATCGCAGCGCCAAGGTCGATTTGGGCATCACCTTCAAAGCGCTGCTCGATGTCGATTTGCCTTTTGTCGCCTGCTATCGTCCCTTGCAACTGTCCGTTGGGCAGCGATGCGTGCGACAGGCTCAACAGGGTATGGATCTGCAGGGGAAAATCCCCGACCGGGTCTATTCGGCCATCGGCCGCGAATTGCAGCGCTGGCATGGCCAGGTCAAACTGCTGAATTGCGATACCTGTCTCGTCCCATTGCGCTTGCAGGGCGATGTTTTCGATATGCATCGGCGCGGCGTTCACATCGGTCACTATCTGCACACCATTGACCTGAAGCGCATCGATGATGACGGTCAGCGGCAGTTTCATATCCGGCAGCGCGATCGGATAAGGCGGTTTCTCCTGCGCCGTTTCGGGGGGCTGCTGGGCAAGGCCAAGCGTCTCGACGGTGACGCCATCGATCTTAAGCAGGGAGAGATGAAATTCGCGCTGCAGCAGCGCGCTCGGCTGCCAGTCGAGCACAAGATCGACCACACGCAGCCGCATCGTGGGCAGATTCAGCTGCATCTGCTGCACCTGCAGACGATCGAGGAGATGGCCTTCGAGCGCGCCGATTTCCAATAGCTCCGGGGCGACCCGCTCCGTCTGTCGGAGTGCCCAGCCCAGGCCGGTCTCGGTCCCCAGTAACACGATGACCGTGGTGATGAGCACCAAGACGAGGCCGAGCAGTGTGCCGAAAATCCAGTACAAGCGCTTTTTCATAATACTGCTCCGAAGCCGATATAGACCTGCACATTGTCCAGCGTCAATGACTCATCGACCGGCAAGGCCACATCGACCTTCAGGCTTCCGAATGGGGCGAGCCATCTGAGACCGACACCGCTGCCGACACGTAGCTTTTCGAAGTCGTCGGAGAAGGCATTGCCCGCATCGACAAAGACCGCCGCTGCCCACTTTTCCAGGAAGCGATGGTTATACTCGACACTGCCAGTGATCAGGTGTTCACCCCCGATCACATTGCCAACCGGGTCCGTGGGTCCCAGTTCCTTGTAACCGAAGCCACGAACACTGGTTGCACCACCGGCGAAAAAGCGCAGAGAAACCGGATACAACAGAAAATTCTCGACCCAACTGGTACCCAACTCGGTGCGAAGATTGAGTCGGCCCTTGCTGCCCAAGGGATGAAAATACTCCCCCCGCAGCAGCAATCGCAGAAAACTGGTGTCAGACAGGATCGCGGAGGTGGCACCCCGCAAATCCCCGAAAAGATCATGTCCGCGCTGGGGGAACAGTGACTGTTCTAGCTGTGAAAAGCGCAAAGTGCCCCCGATGGGTAGCAGGTTGGTCGTGGTCTCTGGCTGGATACCGGCACGGTAAGTCTCGTGCAAGAACTGCAGAAACAGTTTGGCCAGATAAGTGTCGTCGAGATTGCGCCGGACAAAGCCTAGCTCCGCATCGGTTGTTTCTCGTTCTGTCGAATCCAACTCTTCGTACTCGTATCCCGCCGAGGTGGCAAACCGATCTGTTAGGGTATTGACCACGGGGATGAAGTAAGAGCCTCTGAGTTCCCGCTGGGTGGTTCCAAGTTTGAGAATGACCTCCGAGTGATGACCATGTCGGTTCAGACGGCGATTCGTCCAACGCCCCGAGACCCGCGGTCCCCGGTTAGTATCGTAACCTGCACCGATGGAGATACGATGGCGCTTGTTCGGCGCCATGGAGACGTCCAACGGCACGTGATCGTCGACGGCTTCTTCGAATATGGGGTCGATCTTTACCGTAGAGGCATAAGCCGATGCCATCAGACCCTGTTGAAATCGCAGCAGGTCCTCGTTCAGAAAGGGCTTTCCCTTTTCTATCGTAACAAAATCCTGGAGCAGATCCTCGTCGAGAAAATCCTGCTGCATCCTGACCTCACCGAAGTAGTAACGCGGTCCGGTGTCGATCGTCAATTCAATCTCGGCCTGGTTAGTTTCTTTATCGACCCGGACCTGCGCCTTTTCGGCTTTGTATTTGACATACCCCAGGCCGGACACCGCGTCGATGACCGCATTCTTGCCCTCCTCGTAGCGTTGGTGGTCGAGTACGTCTCCCACCTTGAGGGGAAATGCTGCTACCGCTTGTTGGAGACTGGGCTCCTTCGCACCAGGGCCGATCAAGCCGACATCGACCCTGGCGATTGTCAGAGGGGAGCCAACGTCCACGACATAAACGGCGAACCACTTGCCGTTTTTCTCGGTCAATGAGGCCTCAATTTCGGGATTGTAAAAGCCAAAGGGTTCCAATGCGGCGCGAATCTGATCGGGTGCTTTGGCGTGCAGGCGCTTGAGCCAGGTGACGGTTAAATTTTCGTCGTCCTTGCGTTTCTCAAGGTCAAGATAATTCAGTACGTTCTTACGATATGTGCGATCGAGCCCTTGTATCTCGATATCGATGGCGGGTCCAGCGAAAGCCGCGATGGGACTGATGAGAAGCAGCAGGAATAAGACACTAGCCCGCATTTATCACCAGGATCACGGGAGCAGGCGCAGGATTCGTTTTCGTAAGCGCCGCTCTGGAGCGAAAAGCATAGCCATAGCTACGGTTTGAGTGAAGAGCAAGCTTACGGACACGAAGACCAGCCTGAACCGTGATAGGCGCCGTTGAGAAACACGCTGCATTTTCGATCATTCGAGTTTTCTCACAAGAGCCAATACCTCATTAATGCTCTACGCCGCCTGGTGAGAAATGCGGGCTAGGCATGCTGATACAAAGGCTACCTTGACTGGCAAAGAAAGACCGTCATGAAACTGAGACGGCGGGACAAGTACACCACGGGAGCCTGGCGCATTTCTAGGTCGAGATGGCTCATAGGCTCATCCAGCAACAGCAGGCTGGGCCGCTGCTGCAGGATAAGGAAGAATAACTGCTCTGTTATCCGAGAATCAACTGTATCGAGGCCACATGAGTAGAACGCAGAATCCACCAAATCATAAGCGGATTCTGATGCTAATGGTCAGGAACTCGGCAATACCATTGTCTCCAAGACATGATGCAGCGCAACTATCTCCAATGATATTGCCATTGCAGATCTAGCGCACTGTACCGAAGCCCTTGTCCCCCGTGTGTGGTGGTACAGGCAAGCCAGCAATACGCAAGCCCTGTGTCACCGGCCCGCCTGGAAACAGGTTCCACAGGTATTTTCGACCTCCGTGACCTGCAAACACTTCATTGAGCATGTCCTCGAGATCGCGCCCTTTTTTTGCCTCTCCAAACTCCAAAAAATAGTCGCGCAGACACTCGATTACGCCCAAGTGTTCATCGGTGAGAACGATGCCCTCCTTACCGGCCATTTCATGCACGTGTTTCTCACCCAAACCATCCAGCACCTTCTTGCGATAGGTACGCTCCTGACTTTTGACGTCGGTATCGACACTCCTGTCGGCCATCCATTCAACCAGTGCCTTTCTCTGTTCCAGAGTCAGTTGTGTAGTCATCTAGTATCTCCTTTAGGACAATTTTATTTTTACAAATGGTGCCAGTAACTGGTTCATCGCGGCGGCAGTCTCTGAGCCTGCCTGCCCGCGGCTACCCGAGTTTCAGCCAGATTGCTTAGCGAATCACCGGCTATATTGCCGTATCTCTCTCACTTCCGTATGCTCGTATTCGACAGCAACAACTCGACTTCATGTGATGCCAGTCCAAGCGCATAGTGTATACGATAATCGTTGAGCGCAAAACTCGTGCTGCCGACAAAATCACGACGGTAACTGCCGAAAAAATCGGCTTCATGGCCGACATGTTCGGTATAGATCATCACCGGCAAAGTCACACCATGCAGACGGAATCCGAGGTTGTGCTCGCATTGCGATACCGTTCGTCGGATTCCGCTTCGCTGCATCCAGCTTGACTCGGGTATGAATTGACTCACGTCCGAATGTTTTGAGCACGTGAGCGGTTTGGCCTCACTCAAAAGACGCGTGAGTGGGACAGCGACGCCAAAAAGGCCCTTTTGTTATTTGGCGGAGAGGGAGGGATTGCTCGGCGCCTCC
>JARFQK010000294.1 GCA_029287815.1 Gammaproteobacteria bacterium | reverse complement strand
CACCAGGTACGATTAAACCGGACCTTCAGCCCCAAGCAACTGACCAATTGGCTGTCCCGTCAACAGCCGCTGACCGTCGCCATGGAAGCTTGCGCGACTGCGCATCACTGGTGTCGCAATGACGATTTGCTAAGCGTCATTGCGCGTGCAGCGAAGCAATCTCTTGGCACTCGCCCAAACATTCAGGAGATTCCCGCGTCCCTGTCGCTACTTCCAATGACGCGGCTCCGCCTGTATTCGTGGTCAGGAATTAGGCGCCATTCCAGTCCGGGACGCCAAAGCCTGGAATTTGACGAAAATTTCACATCAGATTGACAGCCGTTTCACACCTCTCGCTTTATCTTTCACTCTGAGTTCAACCACAGAACCCAGTAACCATGACGCCTGAGGAGGACACTATGGTCATTTTGAAGAAATATCTGCAGCCGATAGCAACCGCGTCGGCGATAACTGCCGCATTCACGATCGCAGGATGCAGCGACACCGATGACATCGTTCTGACGCCGGAAACACCGCAGAGTGCTGACAGCGCTCAACTGCGCGTGATCCACACCTCGCCGGATGCGCCGCCTGTCAACGTGAAATTAGACACTGCAGTGGTCGTCCCGGACCTCGACTACGCAGAGAGCAGCGGCTACCTCGCGGTCGATGCGGGCTCGAGCGACATCGCTGTCGAGGCAATTATTCCCGGTGGCAACCTTGACGTAATCACTGTCCTTGGATTCCCACTCGATGCCGATGGCCGCTATACAGTCCTTGCAGTTAATGACACAGCATCGATCGAAGCATTGGTCGCCAACGAATCAGCAGCAGCGCCGGCGAGCGACGAAGTTAGCATCGCCGTCGTTCATGCATCACCGGATGTAGGTTCGGTGGACGTTTACGTGACCGCACCTGGGGTCAACGTGACGAGCGTCGACCCGACCTTCACTTTTGACTTCAAAGGGCAGGTCGATGCCGGCGCCTTACCCGTAGGCTTGTATCAGATACAGATTACGCCGACAGGCTCTAAATCGGTCGCATACGATTCCGGAGAGCTTGATTTGAATGCTTTTGCCGGTCAGAAACTGATGCTGGTAGCGGTCAGTACGACCAACGAGACCGCCCAGCAGACTTCACCGGTCAAGCTTCTAGCGGCTACCGACACCAGCAGTCTGGAACTCTACGATGAGGATACCAACGCCGGAGCGCGTGTCGTTCATCTCTCGCCTGATGCGGGTACAGCGGCTGGTGGGCCGGTCGAGGTATTTGCGACCAGTTCGGCATTGCCCACATCTCCGACCGAACTCATCGATGCGTTCAGCTACACCGACGTGGTTCCGGGTCCCGGCACTTACGTGAGCGTGCCTGAGGGCGAATATGTGTTCGATGTTGCACCAGACGGCGCTGGCATCGGCAGTTCTGTCTACACTTCACCGACGCTGTCGCTCGACGAAGCTGCTGAGTATACCGTTATCGCTGCCGGCTACGTGCTGACCACACCGGAATTTGGCCTACTCGCCACCGAGGATGAGAACCGCTCGATCGTGACTCAAGCCAGCGTGAAGGTTGTGCACGCGGCCCCACTCGCGGGCCTGGTCGATGTCTACGTCACGACTGCGGGTCAGTTCACTAGCAGTGATGTCGCAAGTGGTCTCGCCGGAGCCCCTCTGCTGGCTGACTTCGCATTTGCCGATATCACCGAATATGTGGCTGTCGCACCCGGCGATTACGATATTCGCGTCGTCGCAGGTGGTGTCGTTGCAATCAACGTCGAGGGTTTCAATCTCGCCGCAGGCAGCGTATCAACGGTCATTGCGCGTGAGCCTATCGATACAGGCCTGCCCGATGATTTCAACGTGATCGTGCTAACCAACTAGGCCGGACCGAACACCCGCAGGTGCCCGGTACCTGCGGGTGTTCTCTGCCTTCGAACCTGGGAAACGAGCCGACAGGCCACTGATGCCCGTAAGTCCAGAGCGCCGAATGCATGCCGGTGTCGCTGTCGCGGTGTTGCTGACAACTAAAACGACAAAACAGGCTAAAATGCTGTATCTGACTACTCCGCGCTACTATCGTGATAACCGCCGCAAGATCCAGACTGAGGCCGCATAAAGATGGCTGCTGATACACGACCTACGCTGCTGCTGATCGAAGATCACAAGGACATTGCCGAAATGGTGATGGCATATCTCGACAGCAGAGGTTTTGATGCCGATTATGCGGCGGATGGTATTACCGGCCTGCACCTGGCAGTCAGCCATGAGTACGATGCGATCATTCTCGACCTGATGCTGCCGGGTATGGATGGGCTTGAGGTCTGTCGGAAGCTGCGTAACGAAGCACGCCGCGACACCCCCGTCATTATGCTGACAGCAAGAGACACGCTGCACGACAAGATCACCGGTCTCGACACGGGTGCTGACGATTACTTGATCAAGCCCTTTGCCATTCAGGAACTCGAAGCTCGACTACGCTCCCTTATACGGCGACATAAGGGTGAGGCCGCCAAAGAAACCCTGAGTATCGGCGACCTGACAGTGGATACTGCAACGTTGGCTGTGCAGCGAGGCGGTAAAAACCTGAGCTTGACGCCGATAGGTTTTAAAATACTGACCGTGTTGATGCGCGCGTCTCCGGCTGTCGTCAGTCGCCGTGAGCTCGAGCGTCAAGTGTGGGGTGATATTTTGCCGGACAGCGACACTCTACGCAGTCATCTTTATAACCTGCGCAAAGTCATCGACAAGCCATTCGAACGGCAGTTGCTGCATACGATTCAGGGGAGTGGTTACAGGATAGTGGACGCCGATGTGGAAAAGTAATGGTTTAATTAGCAGGATCAATCGAGCGTTTTTGCTACAGGGCGCATTGATCAGCGTGGCTGCGCTGCTCAGCGTTTTTTTCGCGAGTATCGTACTCGAAGAGATCCTTATCAAGCAGGCAATCAAGCAGGAGGCGGACTATTTCTGGAAAAACTATCAGCAGAACGAAACATTTCCTCTCCCAAATACCTTTAACCTGACCGGCCACTTCGATCCGGATGGGTTGCCATCGGTAGTAAAGCGAAGCCTGCCTGTCGCACCCGGTTTTCATGAATACGAGGAATCCGAGCTTGTCTTGTACAACACTCAGCAACAAGGGAAAACCTTATACCTGATGTACAACCGTGGTCAGGTGGATACGCTTGCCGCCTACTACGGTCTGTTTCCACTCGCCCTGGTCCTGATTGTCCTTTACCTGTCGTTATGGCTGACCTATCGGTTCAGCAAGAAGACCGTATCACCAGTCAGCTGGCTTGCAAACCAGCTCAACAAGGTCGACATCGCCTCGCGTGACTTATCAGCGCTAAAGCTGGAGAATTTTCCATACGACACGAATGATGAAATCAAAGTGTTGTCGGAGGCGATCATCAACCTTGGCGAGCGTCTCGATGCGTTCATCACACGCGAGCACAATTTTACCCGCGATGCCAGTCATGAGTTACGCAGCCCGTTGACTGTAATGACCATAGCGGTCGACATGTTGTCCTCGGAGCAGGCGTCGTCAAAGTCCGCGCAGGCGACCATTATGCGTATACGGCGTGCGATTGCCGATATGGAAGAACTGACCGAGGCATTTCTGCTACTGGCCCGCGAGTCGGACCAGGCCTTGTCGACCAATACGGTTGTAATCAATGACGTCATCGCGGATGAGATCGACCGCGCTCGATTGCTCAACGACAAGCAACTCGATATCAGCTTCAGGCCGAGGTTCAAGCTTCAGGTGCGTGCTTCAGAAAAAGTGTTGGCCATACTGTTCGGCAACTTGATTCGTAATGCGCTGCAGTACACAGAGCAGGGTGGCGTGGAGATCATCATCGAGCAGGGCAGTGTCACCATCAAAGACAGCGGGCGCGGTATTCCTCAGCAGCAGGTCAATGATATCTTCAAGCCCTATCACCGTGGGGACACGGCATCGTCGAACGGGTATGGCGTCGGTCTGACCATCGTCAAACGGCTTTCCGATCGTTTCAATTGGCCGATTGGAATCAACAGCATCCCCGGAATTGGAACCGCTATCGACGTCAATTTCCCGGATGCGGTGTCAGAAAGCCTAACCTGACTGATACTAGCCCGCATTTCTCACCAGGATCACGGGAGCAGGCGAAGGACGGAGCCCGCCTGGTGAGAAATGCGGGCTAGCCTCGAACCATCGCGGCAACTGCGAATTCAATGCCTCTCCGGCCAGATCCTGAAGTTAATGTGGTTTATAGAAAAAAACAATAATATATTGAAAAATATCATAATAACTATGATATTTCGGCATCATTAGGCGATCAGAAAGGGATCGCTGTTAGCCAAAAAGCTTGCGGCTGCGTCGGTGTTGAACTATGAAGAGACTGACGAGGCAGCTTTTCGCACAAGCCTCGCAGGGCTGAGATGTATTGATGTGCGAAACGCGAATTCAGGGCTTCCTCGATCATACAGCAGAGCCGTTTGAGTGTGTCTCGGCGCGTGTGTCAACCACTGTCGGTGCAGCCTGCACTTCGTCTCGTGGTGGAATGGATGGATCATCTGATCTTAATTCATGGCTGTGTAAATGAGTAGAACCTTACACAAATGATAAAGGTGATGTGTTTAATGGACGTATACGTGACGGGTCTCAATTATGAATACACACGCACAGACTACAGGTTTGCGCCTTTGCGGTGTTATCTTCGCTGTTTTGTTGTCATTCCTTGTCAACGCTGAAGAAGTCTCACGCCAGGAGATCAAGAGCCTTGACGAGCAGGTGCAGGATGTCAAAAAGGACGTGCTCAATCTTAGTGCCGAACTGGCACGACTCGAGGAGAAGCTGCTATTCCCCTCGAATACTCAGGTGTCTTTGTTTCTGTCGATGCACGAAGGCGATGATTTCCGTCTTGACTCGGTACAGGTCAAGCTCGATGACAAAGTCGTAGCCCAGCATCTTTATTCGTTTCGCGAACTCGAGGCGCTGCATCTGGGTGGCGTGCAAAGACTGTATCTGGGCAATATCAGAACTGGTGAACATGAACTGGTTGTCAGTTACGCTGGCAAGGCACCCGCTGGTGGTGAATACAAGCGCAGTGGCAGCTATCGCCTGACCAAGGAGATCGGGCCTAAATTTGTAGAAATTAGAATTGCCGGCCCCGAATCGACTGAACAGGACATTCAGTTCAGGGACTGGTAAGGCATGCGCTTGCGACTTTTCATCGCAGCTTTATGGCTGTTCCCGTTGGCAGCGTACGCGTCTGTCAGGCCGCACCAGGAATTGCGCGATATATTCTATGGCGAGATCCTTTATCACGCCTACCAGGACGATTTTTTTCAGGCAATTTCACATCTTGATATCGAGCTCGGGCAACACCGCGGATTGGATGAGCCGGAACTGGACAGCTTCCACTGGCACCGCGGCCAGGCTGAGTTCGCCGTTGGTGATCTCGAACTCTACTACCGTATGCACCTGCGCGCAGGGCGCGCGATAGAAACCGTACTCGCGAGCAATGTGCCTGAGACTGAACGTAACGAAGCCGCTTTCCGACTTGCTCGACTGTATTATCGTAAACAGGATTATGTCAATGCGCTGCATGCAATTGAGCTGATCGACGGAAAGATACCAAAAAACATACAGAGCGATGAGCAGTTCTTACGCGCTCAGATCTATGTAGCCGTCGGCAAATTCGACGAAGCCATTACGCTGCTGAAAGACCTTGGCTACGACGGCGCTTATGGTGGCTATGTCGAATACAACCTTGCGATGGCCTATCTGCAGACTGCACAGGCCGAAAAGGCTGTCGTTACGTTGGATGACCTGGGCAAGGTCACTTCTGATGACGAAGCGGTGCTGGCACTGAAAGACAAGGGTAATCTTAAGCTTGCAAACTATTATCTCGATTCCGGCGATGCAGAAAAGGCCGGCTATTACTTCTCACGGATCCGGCTCGATGGACCTTTCTCGAACAAGGCGCTGCTGGGTGCTGGCTGGGTAGAAATCGCGCAGAAGAAATATGATCGTGCGCTGGTTCCCTGGAGCCTGCTGCATGAACGCGAGCAGACCAACTATTCAGTCCAGGAAGCGATGATGGCCGTGCCCTATGCCTATAGCAAGCTCAACGTGCACGGCAAAGCGGCGATTATGTACGGCAAAGCCATGGACGTGTTCGCCCGTGAGGTTGATAGGCTGGATGCGTCCATCAAAAGCATCAGGGAAGGAAAGTTTCTCGCGGCTCTGGTCAGCAAACAGGGTGAAAAAGACAAGAACTGGGTGGTCAACCTGCGTGAGCTGCCAGATAGCCCCGAAACCCGCTACATCCTCGACTTGATGGCTGCGCATGATTTTCAGGAGTCGCTCAAGAATTACAAGGACCTGGCCGACCTGAGGCAGCATCTGACGATCTGGTTGCAGAACCTGAGTGTGTACGAGGACATCATCGAATTGCGCCGGCAGTATTACGAGCCGCTTTTGCCGGGGATTGAAAAGCAGTTCAAGAAGCTCGATTCACGCATGCGCCTGCGCATAGAGCAGCGTGACCGTTTGAACGAGCGCATTCGGTCGTTGCTAATCTTACGTCGGCCAGAATACCTGGCAACCGCCAATGAACGGGCACTACTCGATCGACTGGAGAAAATCAGAGTTGACATTGAGGCAAACCCGGATGCCGTCACTGAGGAAACCTTATATCGTCTGAGGCGGCTGAGAGGCCTGCTCGATTGGCGCATAAAATCTGAATTCGATCAGCGGCTGACCAAAGCCTACAAAAACCTGCAGGATCTCGACGGCTTGATCGACGATTTGAATAAACAATATCGCGCCTTCGTGCGTACGCGCCAGGCGGCTACGCAGAGTTACGAAGGTTACACGATACCGATACAAAAGCTGCGCACGCAACTGACAGAGACCGAGGCCAAGCTCAAACGCATTATGGCCAGACAGGGCAGGGTGCTCGAAAAAATGGCGATCAACGAGCTCGATAGACGTCGCAAGCGACTCGAAGAGTATCAGATCAAGGCCAGATTCGCGCTGGCTGAAAGCTATGACCGTGCGTCCAAGCAGCAGCAGAAAAAGGCGCTGGAGCAAGCGGCGTCGGCCGCTGAAGCAAACGTGGATGAGAAGGTGCAGCCATGAGGCACAGAGCTCTGCGAGCGGTTCAGATCGCTGTATGCGCGATGGTGATCTCGGGCTGCGCCAGCTACGGCACCGAGGGTACGCTGGCGACACTGAAGCGGGTCGAGATTGAAATCGAGGAGGAGGTGATCGATGGCAGTCTCGACAAGGCGCTGGCCAGCTATCAGCGCTACCTCGAAGAAACACCCGAGACGGCCATGACACCGGAGGCGATTCGCCGCCTTGCAGACCTGAAGATAGAAAAGGAATACTCGGTTACTGCTGATGTGGTTTCGTCATCCCCGGTGATCGATGTGGCGGAGGCCGAGCCAACACCCCAGCAGGCGCCAGCGAATGCCTCGCCTGGCGATGCTATCGGCTCCTCCGCGGGCGCGACGAACCCGACCGAGTCATTCACCGCGCCCGGTACGGCGGGCCTGGATATGAATAGCGCCGCCGCGGCGATTTTTGCCGCGGATCAAAGCGATGCGAGCAATGAATCCGGTGCGATTGCCGACATTTCCGAGTCCGAGCAAGCGTTCAGTGAACGCGCCACCAGAGAGCAGAATATCCAAACGGAAGACAGCGCCGTGGTATCGCCGACCGGCAAGGCCGAGGACCTCCAGGCCGCAGGAGCGATGGAAGCCATCGACTTGTATCTGGGCCTGTTGGAGAAATATCCGCTTTACGAGCGTAATGACCAGGTCATGTATCAGCTGTCACGGGCGTACGAGGAGACTGGCCAGATCGAGCAAGCCATCGCTACGCTGAACGTCCTCGTCAAGAAATACCCGAGCTCGCGCCACCTGGATGAAGCCCAGTTCAGACGGGCGGAGTACTTCTTTACGCGTAAACGTTTTCTTGATGCGGAGGAGGCCTACCAAGTCATCATCAACATGGGTAAAGGCTCTGCATTTTATGAACTCGCCTTGTATAAACGTGGCTGGGCTTACTTCAAGCAGGAACTCTATGAGGAGGCACTCGGGGATTTCATTGCGATGCTCGATTTCAAGATCGAAGAGGGCTTCGAGCTCGAGCAGATCCAGAACAAGACCGAGAAAAAGCGCATTGATGACACCTACCGCGTTATCAGCCTGAGTTTTTCCTACCTTGGCGGTGCGGAGGCGATCGTAGATTTCTTTGCGAAAGCAGGACCGCGATCGTATGAAGCCAGCGTTTACAGCCACCTTGGCGAACACTATCTGGAAAAACGCCGTTATCAGGATGCTGCAGGAACCTATAACAGTTTTGTCGAACGTAACGCGCTCCACAAGGTTGCGCCATATTTCAATATCAGGGTCATCGAAATCTATCTGAAGGGCGGTTTTCCGAAACTGGTCATCGAATCCAAGAAGAAGTACTCCAATACCTATGGGCTCAATGCGGATTACTGGCGATTTTACGACATCAAGGAATTTCCGGTCGTGCTGGCTTTCCTCAAGTCGAATCTATCCGATCTCGCCGGCCATTATCACGCGCTCTATCAGGACAAACGCCTGCACAAGAAGAAAGCAGAGAACTACGCTGAGGCCATTCACTGGTACCGCGAGTTCCTGAAGTCATTTCCTGAAGACGAGCAGGCGCCAGGCTTGAACTACAGCCTGGCGGCATTGATGCTGGAAAACAAAGATTACCGTGATGCTGCTCTGGAGTATGAGCGTACGGCGTACAACTACCCCAGGCACGAAAAGGCATCGGAGGCGGGCTATGCGGCTGTCTATGCCTATCGCAAGTACCTCGAGGTCGCGCCGGCGTCGGACCGCGTTCTGGTCAAGCGCGAAATCATTCGCAGCTCGCTGAAGTTCGTTGAACACTATCCGGAGCACAAGAACGCGGTCGTGATACTTTCAGCAGCTGCGGACATGCTCTATGAGCTAAAAGACTATCCCCTCGCAGTCAAGACCGGACGCCAGCTGCTCGAACAATATCCGCGTGCAGAGAAGAAGCTCATCCGTTCAGCGTGGCTGGTGGTTGCGCATGGCTCCTTCGATCTGACCAATTATGCAGAGGCAGAGCAGGCCTATATCCAGGTGCTGGAACTGACTGAGGCGAAAGACAAGGGTCGTGAAAAGCTAACCGAAAACCTTGCTGCATCGATCTATAAACAGGGTGAGCAGCAAAGAAAGCTGGAGAAACATCGTGAGGCCGCGAATCATTTTCTGCGCATTGGAAAGATTGCACCCAATGCGAAGATAAGGCCAACAGCAGAATATGACGCAGCGGCCGCTTTGATCACATTGAAGGATTGGACGACAGCCGCAACAGTTTTGGTGGATTTTCGTCAGCGTTATCCGCAGAACGAATTGCAGCCGGAAATTACCAAAAAGCTTGCGATTGTTTACAAGGAAAAAGGTGATCTGGCGGCGGCAGCGGCTGAGTTCGAGCGCATCGAGAAGGAAACAGACGACGTTGCATTGAAACGTGAAGCGCTGGTGCAGTCCGCGGAGTTGTACCAGACGGCCGCTCGGCTTCCGGATGCGGTTCGCGTTTACAGCAAATATGTTCGCGCTTTCCCGAGTCCGGTCGAGGATGCGATCGAGGTGCGTCAAAAGATTGCTGAGATACATCTGAAAACCAACAACAATAAACAATATCTATCCGAGCTGAAAGCTATTGTCAGCGCCGACGCAAAAGCTGGCAAAGAACGCACCGACCGTACGCGCTATCTGGCCGCCAAAGCAGCCCTGGTTCTGACCGAACCGGTTATGAATGCATTTTACGATGTGAAGCTGGTCAAGCCGTTCAAAAAGAACCTGACACGAAAAAAACAACGCATGAAAACCGCGATCGATGCCTTCAACAAACTGATCGATTATGAAGTCAGTGAAGTAACCGCGGCGGCAACCTATCAGCTGGCTGAGATCTATTATCACTTCAGTGTGTCGCTGATGGAGTCCGAGCGCCCGGACAATCTCGATGATCTTGAACTCGAACAATACAATCTGGTTTTGGAGGAACAAGCTTATCCGTTCGAAGAGAAGGCCATCAACGTTCATGAGAAGAATATTGAACTATTATCAATTGGTATCTATAACAAATGGGTAGATAAGAGCATTGCCAAACTCGCGGTGTTGATGCCCGCACGCTACGCGAGAGCTGAGCATCAAAACGGCTTTGTCGAGCAATTGGTGCCATCGGAGCAACAGGGAAAAAGCGCTGAAAAGGCCAGGAAACATGGATCGGATGACGCTACCGCTATGATTGGGAACTAGAGCGATGACTTTCCACGGAAAAACACACCAGTATTCGATAGCTATAGTTTTCTTCCTGTCGGTCGCTATTACTGCATGCACAAGCCAACCAGGGAAACCTTCGGCTATCAGGAAGAGCGAGTCCGTCAGCGTACATAGCGGCGTACAACGCAGTTTCGATCAGGCATTAAAGCTATTGCAGGATCAACAGTATGACACGGCTATTGAACTGTTGAACAGCGTGATCGAGCGTGAAAAAAGACTGACAGCACCCTACATAAACATGGCTATGGCCTACCGCTACAAGGGTGACGACAAACAGGCGGAAAAATATCTGTTGGAGGCGCTGAATATCGACCGATCACAGCCGGTTGCGAATAACGAGCTGGGCCTGATCTATCGCAAACAAGGGCGATTCGAAGATGCGATGAATGCTTACAACAATGCGCTTGCAGAGAATCCAGACTATCTGCCGGTGATCAGAAATCTGGGGATATTGTGTGATCTTTATCTACAGGATACACAATGTGCGCTGGAGCAGTTTGAGAAATACCAGCAGCAGGCCCCCGATGATAAGAACATAAAAATATGGATTGCGGATTTGAAAGCGCGAATGTAGGAACAAACTTCATGATGAAAAAAATCGTGGTTAGCTGTGCTTTACTGATGACTTCTCTCAGTCTGATGGCAGAGGATGAGGTGAAGGAGTTGTCGGGTATTTCGATTATTGGTAACAAGGAAGCGCCAAAGTCATTGTACATAGTGCCGTGGAAGAATTCAGAGGTTGGTGTTGAAACCAGCCTGACATCCGGACTGCTGGATGAAAGCAACAAGTTAATTGATAAAGAAGTGTTTCTGCGCGAGCTCGAGTTCTACGAGCTCACCCAGGTACGATAAAAACAAACCAGGTAAGAGGATAGCAAGATGGGTTTTCTAGAATCGATTGTCACGTTCTTTCAGACGGGGGGTATATTTATGTACCCCATCCTGATCGTCTTTGCAATTGGTGTCGCAATATCAGCGGAACGTTACGTCAAACTCAACATGGTCAAGATGCAGAACCGGAAGGTCTGGGACGAGATTCATCCGATTATGGAGCAGGGCCATTTTGAAAAGGCGCGGGGTGTGCTGAAAGAGGACGGCTCGGCAATTGGCGGGCTGCTCAATATGGGGCTGGCACGACAGGGTTCGGTGCGTCGGCGTGACGACATCGAAATCGCCATGGAGGAAAGTATGATGGAAATCATACCCCAGCTCGAGAGGCGTACGCCGTATGTGGCACTGCTGTCCAACATCGCGACCTTGCTCGGCTTGCTCGGTACCATTATGGGTCTGATCGAAGCTTTCACCGCGGTGGCAAACGCAGACCCGGCCGAAAAAGCAGATCTGCTCTCAGCCAGTATCTCTGTGGCAATGAACACTACAGCATTCGGTCTCATGGTGGCCATTCCACTGCTGATCGTGCACGCCACGCTGACCTCGAAGACATCAGAGATCGTCGATAGTCTGGAGATGGCATCGGTCAAAACGCTCAATCTGATCGCGGATTTCGCCAAACGTCAGACCGAGCTGGCAGCGAAGCATGGCTAGAAGAAGGCATCACTACAACCGGTTTGCGAAAGAGGCGCCGGAGCTCAATATCACGTCCTTCCTCAATCTGATGGTCGTGCTGGTGCCTTTTCTGCTGATCACGGCAGTGTTCTCCCGAATTACTATCCTCGAATTGAACCTGCCGACAGGCGCCGGCGATGCGAGCAAAGCCGACAAGCCCAGAATGTCGGTCGAAGTCATTGTGCGTGATCAGGGACTGGAGATCGGTAACGGTAAAACCGTGATCGCTCGATTCCCAAAGGTTGAAGATGAATACGATATGGAAACGTTGTCCGAATATTTGCTAGAAATCAAATCGAAGAATATGGACAAGAAAGACGCGACTGTGTTGATGGAGCCGGAAATAGAATATAACAATCTTGTAGCGATCATGGATGCGGTTCGGGTCGCTGAAGTGGTGCAAGGCGATGATCCTGAACCCCAGGAAATCGAATTGTTTCCGAGTATATCGATTGGGGATGCGCCATGAAACAGAACCGACGCCTGAAGCGCATGGCGCGCTCGTCGAAGCAGAAGAAAGCCAGTCTGAACCTGGTTTCGCTGATGGATGTGTTCACGATCCTGGTTTTCTTCCTGCTGGTGAATTCCTCATCGAGTGATGTAATGGAACCACCCAAGAGTATTGCGCTGCCAGAATCAGTGGTGGACTCGAAACCGCGCGAGACGGTTATCGTGCTGGTAACCGAAGACAATGTACTTGTGCAGGGTGACGTCGTGATGTCGACCGCCGACGTGATTGCTTCCAAGGATGCCATCATGGAACCGATAAAACAACGCCTGCTCGATCAGCAGAAGAAAGTCATCGGCATAAAAACCAAGGTGATCGCCGAGAGCAAGGAGGTTACTGTACTGGCACACCGCACCTTGCCCTTCAAATTACTGAAGAAAGTCATGGCCAGCTGCACCAGTGCGGGTTACGGAAAAATATCGCTGGCCGTCGTACAGAAAGCAACTCAGAGCGGATAAGGTTTTGGCCACCAACAACATTACACAGCGCCAGGAAGACATCAATCGTAAGATTGGTGAGGCCAATGACGAACTCGTCAGAAAAAGGGATGAGAAACAAGCGATAGATGATGAGCTCACTTCGTTGTTGGCACAGCAGCAGCGATACGCGCTGCTGAGTGAAATCAGCGATCGCCTCGAGCAACTGCAAAAAGAAGGGGGCGCGCAGTTGTTTTGGGGTGAGGATTATGACGCCACCTCGGCCGGCCAGCTCACTGAGCGTGTCCGCCATAAAGTCATCGAATTTGACACGCGTGTCGCCGAGTTGCAGGTCCGACAAAATGCTGGCGAAGAGAACATCCAAAGTCTGGCTGCGCGTGTCAATCTCCTTCATGAAGAAAGCGATGATCTGGAGGAATACGCCGATCAACTCAAGCATGAGTTCGTCATTGAACGCGAAATGGAGCCATTACCGTTTCGTCCGATGGTCATGCCCTGGACAACCCAGGGCGAGGATGAAAAACGTTATCGCCGAATCCTGTTCATCAGTCTGTTTCTCGCGATCTTGCTCGGCTATCTCATCCCGCTGTGGGAGATCCCGATACCCGATCGCCTCGAACCGGTAAAAATTCCGGAGCGGATGGCACAACTCATCGTCGAGAAGGAGCCACCACCCCCGCCGCCGCCACCGAAGCAGGCGGAGAAGAAACCGGAGGAAACATCGAAAGACAAGAAACCGAAGGAGAAGGCGCCTAAGCCGAAATCGGAGAAAGCCAAGGTGGCACGCAAGAAAGCCGAGAACGCTGGGCTACTGGCCTTCAAGGATAATTTTGCTGACCTGATCGACACCGCTCCAGAGAAAAAACTGGGTGCCAAGGCGCGGATCAGCAGCCAGGGCAAGACCGCTAAGAAGGCTTCACGCTCGCTGGTTACTGCACAGGCAACATCGGGTAGCGGTGGCATCAGCACTGCAGCCTTGAGCAGAGATGTCGGCGGTGCTGGCAAGGGCATCAAAGGTGTCGGCTTCGAGCGTGTCGAGTCAGCAATCGGTAGTGATTTCTTTGGTGAAGAGAGGCCG
This sequence comes from Gammaproteobacteria bacterium, assembly GCA_029287815.1. Classification (GTDB taxonomy): domain Bacteria; phylum Pseudomonadota; class Gammaproteobacteria; order SZUA-229; family SZUA-229; genus JABDQW01. The sequence goes on along the minus strand of JARFQK010000294.1, from coordinate 1,890 downwards.
TTGAGCGACGGACCCGGCCCGTCGCGCACCGACGAGGAAATCCAGATCGTGTTCGACCGCTACAAGTCGGCTCTGTACCGAATATACAACCGTGAGCTGCGCAGTAACCCGACCCTGCAAGGTAAGATGGTATTGCGCCTGACGATCGAACCGGACGGTTCGGTATCGACGTGCAAACTGGACTCCAGCGACATGGATTCAGCCGCACTGGAGAAACGAATCGTCGCGCGGGTGCTGAAGTTCAATTTTGGACCGAAAGAGGGCGTGCCGCCGGTTACGATCCTGTATCCGATCGATTTTCTGCCGGCGACCTGACGGCTATGTACGAAGCGTGGGCCGCAAGCAAACTGATTTGAGACGCTGCTGTCGCACGGGCTGGTCATTGCAGTATGTGTTACGCGTTTCGTTGACAGCATGTACTGCTTGATGATCGCTGAGGCGCTCCAAGCATGATTCTCCGGTAGGAGCGGCTTTGGCCGCGAATTGCTGCTGGCGATCATGCCTTTTTCGTTGGTTTGGTTTTCTTACGCATTGAAGCGATGCGCGTTCATCAGCATTTGTTCAGGGCTGAAGCCGCTCCTACGATTTATTTGACGGACCTGATCGCAACAACGATGTGGGTATCAAACTCCGTGCCTTCGGTGATCCGCGTTATAGGGCATTTCGTCGGAAAGTTCGAAGCAACTTTTTAGCGCGTCCTATACTTCGACAAGGTAAACCTGCGAGGTGGACCTGTAACTGAACTAACGGAATTGAGGTTTTCTGGAGTATACGGATAACCGGTTACTCTCGTATCAGGGGGACTCCTGAGATGACTTTCACTTCCAATTGATCGAGGAATGTGCTGACGCCTGGCATTCAATCGGGCGCTGATTCCGCGATGTCAAACTTTGCAAATCCATAAACACGCAAATCGAAAATGAAATCGATCGATGCCAGACATCTATCGATACGCAATTCCACAAATGAAATTGATTGAGGCACAGCATCAATCGATTCACCAAATCCCAAATGAGATCAGCGGGCCTTGCGTCACGCTTGATACACAAAAACATCTGATAACTATGTTTTTTATGGGGAAATCCAAAAATCCTTATGCGGGCCAAGCGAGTCAACTCTGGCTTGATAGTACGTGCGATAAGTATCCTTTTTATCGCTCTCGGCCTGCTATTGCCTGTCGTCAATGCGCAGGCTGCACCCTGTGATCTGAAGAATTTCACACCGTTCATCGATCATGACCTGAGCAATAACGTCAATACCAGCGCCAGCTACTGCGAGTTGTGTGGTTATGGCTATGTGACTATCGTCATTTCGAATCCCTACGAAGGCGCGGATATGACCAATATGGTCGTGGTCGAGGACCTGGGATCCTCCGGCCTTGTGTACGATCCGACCGCTCCGAATTCAATTCAATACAGGCTTAACGGTATACCTACTGCCGGCCCGGCACCAACCGGCACGGGCTCGGTGCTGACATTCAATCTCGGCGCTCTCACGCTGGATTGGGCACCGGGTAATAACATCAATGAGCTGGAGATTACATTCGCGGTCAGGCGCCCGGGTCCAACCGCAGAGGACCTGGTCACTGCCAATCGCAATATTCAAGCAAGCCTGACCTACGACACGGACCAGGCGTGCACCGTCTTCCCGCAAACAACGGGCCTGGAGCAACTGCCGCTCAGAGAGCCGATTCCGACGGTGATCAAGCAAGGCCGCAATGTCGATGCCAGTCAGGGTTCCGGCCAATATAGCAGTACCGTCTACGGCAATATCAACGATGATGTGATCTGGCGCATTCAGATACGCAACAACGGCCTCGCTGACCTGCAGGATCTCAGGTTTGATGATCTGATGGCTGGCACCAATTTTCAGATCAATTATGCCTGTCCC
>JARFQK010000120.1 GCA_029287815.1 Gammaproteobacteria bacterium | reverse complement strand
CGAACGCGCGACCGGCTGGTTCAGCGATTGCGCGCGGAGGGGATCCGGAATGAGCGCGTACTCGAAGTGATCCGCACGACGCCTCGCCATTTGTTCATCGACGAGGCCTTGGCACACCGAGCCTACGAGGACACCGCTTTGCCGATCGGTCACGGGCAGACGATTTCTCAGCCTTACGTGGTTGCGCGGATGACTGAAATCATACTCGAAGATGGTGTGCCCGATAAGGTGCTGGAAGTGGGCACAGGTTCTGGCTATCAGTCAGCCATTCTGGCGAGACTGGTTCCCAGGGTCTATACCGTCGAACGCATCAACGCGCTGCTGACGAGAGCGCGCCAGGCACACCGCAAGCTCAGATTGTTGAATGTCTACAGCAAGCACAGCGATGGCTCCTGGGGCTGGCCGGAGAAGGCACCGTACCCTGCGATCATGGTCACTGCTGCGCCGGAACAGATACCGCTATCACTGCTCGAGCAGTTGGACGTTGGAGGTCGTATGGTGATTCCGGTGGGCGCGAAATCAGGCAGCCAAACGCTGACCCTGATTACGCGTAACTCTGACGGTTTTGAGCAACGGACGCTGAATGCCGTTCATTTCGTGCCGCTGCTGGATGGGTCTGTCCGATGATCTTCAAAGGTTTGTACGAATGGTGTATGCGTTGTGCCGCTCATCGTCATGCTGAGCGCTATCTCGCCGGGGTCAGTATTATCGAGTCGATTTTTTTCCCAGTGCCCACTGCGCTGATGGTAGCGCCGATGGCCGTTGCCAGACCGGAGCGTGCTGTGCGGATCGCATTAATCGCAACCGTAACATCGGTATTGGGCGGCCTGTTCGGTTACGCGCTCGGCTACTATGCGATTGCTGCAGTCGAGCCGGTGATCGAATCCGCCGGCTACTGGGAAAAATACATGGTCGCGCAGGATTGGTTCAATCGCTGGGGCTTCTGGGCCGTTGTGGTTGCAGGTTTTTCACCAATTCCGTTCAAAATGTTCACGATTTCTGCCGGTGCGCTGTCGATGGCGATAGCGCCTTTCATGCTCGCGGCATTGATTGGCAGGGCCGGGCACTTCTTTCTGGTGTCGCTTTCGATGGCCTGGGCCGGACCCCGACTCGAGCCTGTTGTCCGCAAATATATCGAATGGTTAGGCTGGGCTACCGTGCTCGCGCTGGTCGCTTACATACTGGTGAAGATGAATTAGCAACATTCGGACTGCGGCTATGAGAATCGGCATTGTGCTTGTCAGTTCGCTCGCCATGCTGTCAGGCGGCTGCTCGAACAAGCATTGGGATCCGGCTGATTACCCGGTGACATCGGGTGAGACAATCTACTCGATCGCATGGAAATACGAGCTTGATCCAATCGAGTTGGCCAGATGGAACAACCTGTCCAGCCCATACCGAATTTATCCCGGCCAACGTCTGCAAATGCGGCCAGATGATGGCAGCACAGGTTCGCAGCAGCGATCGACGCGATCTCGTCGTGCTGCAGGACCGACGCCAGATTCAGTCACCGTCAGGCAAGGTGACTCACTTTACAAAATCGCGCAACGCCACGGTCTCGACGCGATGCAGCTGGCGTCGATCAATTCGCTCAGCTCACCCTATACGATTTATCCCGGCGAGACACTGAAGTTAAAAGCGGGTAAAGCCGCGAACAGGCCGCAATCAGCGCAAAAAACGCCAAAGCCGACAAACCAGCTGACCACCAACAAGATCAGCTGGCAATGGCCCGTCCAGGGCAAGCTGATAGCGAGGTTCAAAAGCAATGACTCCACTCGCAAGGGCATCGATATTTCCGCTGACGAGGGCAAGGCTATTCGAGCAGCGGCGTCGGGTAAAGTCGTCTACAGTGGTAATGGATTAATTAGTTACGGTAACTTGTTGATCATTAAACACGACCGGACCTATCTCAGTGCCTACGCGCACAATCGTAAACTGCTGGTCAAGGAAGGACAGGTGATTGCCGCTGGCCAGAAGATCGCTGAACTGGGTCAGACTGGAGCAGAATCACCGCGTCTGCATTTCGAAATCAGAAAAAACGGCAAGCCCGTGGATCCATTGCGCTATCTGCCGCGTAGTTGACTGGTGCCTTTTTGACCACAAGATAGAGTGGTGCCGACGAATAAGCTGACAAGAATTGTAAAAATATGAAAACAAGTACTTGATTCAAAAAGAGTTTCAATGATATAAGCTTTTTGACCTGACAAGGGAACTAGGAAGCAGCTCTAAGTGCACGGAAGTGAAAGGATACCAAAAAACTATAAAAATGCCTTTAGCAGTCGATACTAACAATAATAATAAAAACCGATCAGGACAAGGGTAATATTATGATAGAAGCTATAGCAGGCTCAGGTGAGATGATCGAAGGACTCAGCATCGTGACGCAGGGAGAGATCGAACAGGACGAGGATATCAATCTCGAGGATGTTGAGGTCGATGTCGACATTGACATCGATGATGAGGAAAGCGAGGCCGTACCCGAGAAGGTGGTCAAACCGAGCGGTGGGAAGAGCGACCCCGACGGCTTGGATTCCAAGGTCAATCGTAAGGAGCTCGATGCGACCCGGCTGTATCTGAGGGAGATCGAGGGCTCGCCGTTGTTGACCGCGGAAGAAGAGGTTTTCTATTCTCGCCTCGCGCTGAAAGGCGATATGGAAGCCCGTAAGAAGATGATCGAATGCAATCTTCGCCTCGTTGTGAAGATCTCTCGTCGCTACATGAACCGTGGCCTTGCTTTGCTTGATCTGATCGAAGAGGGCAATCTGGGCTTGATCAGAGCCGTGGAGAAATTCGATCCCGAGAAAGGCTTTCGCTTTTCCACCTATGCAACCTGGTGGATCCGCCAGACCATCGAACGTGCGCTCATGAACCAGACGCGGACCATCCGTCTCCCGATCCATGTGATCAAGGAGTTGAACGTGTATCTGCGTGCAGCACGGAAGCTCGAACAGGAAATGGATCGCGAGCCCACCGCTGAAGACATCGCGAAGATGGTGAACAAGCCGGTCGCTGGTGTCGAAAAAATGCTCGGTTTGCGTGACCGTGTGACTTCGGTGGACGTGCCGGCAGGTAAGGATAACGATCGCCCGCTGCTGGAAATCGTTGCGGATGACCGCATTCCGGCACCACCGGAAATGCTGCAGAACGAAGATGTGATGTCGAATCTTGAAGTATGGATGGACCAGCTCGAGGAAAAACAGCGCGAAGTTCTGGTGCGGCGGTTCGGCTTGTATAACCATGAGCGCACCACGCTAGAGGACGTAGGCCGCGAACTGGGTGTGACGCGCGAGCGCGTGCGCCAGATTCAGATGGACGCACTGAAGCAATTGCGCAAGATTCTCGAGAACCAGGGTTTCACCGAGCAGTTGCTGTTCCATGATGACTGAACGTCACTGAAGCACTCGGACTGCGAAGACCGGTCTTTAGGAGGAATGGCACTGACTTAACAGCTATCGTCGGGCAATCGACCCGCCGACACGGGTTACTTCTTCCGGAAAACGCCGTGAATACGTCCATGTAGGCTCGACGGCGGCTTCCCTGCCGCCGACATTTCCTCCAGAAGCAACCCG
>JARFQK010000119.1 GCA_029287815.1 Gammaproteobacteria bacterium | reverse complement strand
ATCATCTGACCCTGGTGTTTTTGCCTGCGGGCTTTGCGTAGCGTACCCACGGCCTCGGGTAAGGCAAACTGTTCGCCAGCAAACCCCTGGACAAAGCGTCCACCCCTCAGCTCACCTCGGGCTTCGAGGCGTCGATACACGTAGAGCAGGTCACGCCACGCCGGCAAACCGGCCTCACGCTCGAGCAACTTGCGAAACACAACGCCATAGCGCGTCAACAGCGTGCGGGCGATGTGCTCGACTTTCTGCTGATCGTCATTGGCTGCTGTCGAGGGTCGGATCATCGACCAGCGTCCCCCGGCAGCCAAAGGCGTTTTCGGAGCGGGTCGGCGTCGATGATGGGATTGCTGATTTTGTGGTGCTATGAGCGCGCGCAGACCCTGAAACTGGTCAGAGTTGACGAGTCCCCAGGCAACCAGCTCACCGAGTGCTTGTTCGAGTTGGGTTTTGAGCAAGCCGGTTTGGTGCTGCAATTCTTCGATAAAGCTGGCACCCCATTGCCGCAGCACAGCAAGCACTTGCTGTGCCGATGTAGACAGGCCTGCCGGTTCATGGAGGTCGCTTGGACACCAAAACATCAGATGCGCCCGAGAAACGAATGCGACTGGTGTCGATTTTATCGCGGGGTTCTTGCGTTTTTGATCCTTGTCGGCAGGCTGGAACAGGCGCAGCCAGGCCAGCTGACCCGAACCGGTCAGTTCATCGAGCTGGCTACCGAAAAATGGTTGCAGCCTTGCGGGCAGGATTTCACTCTCCCAGCTGCCGGCCGGCAGGCTGACGCCTTCGAGTTGCAGCATCACCCGTTCCAGTGCGCTGGTACCCTCCGCCGGTTCATCCAAGCCCTGCCATTGAAACAGGAATTGCATAAACACAGCGGGACTGACCGGCTCAATCTCACGGCGAAGCTGCTTCAAGGTGTAACGGTGAATACGTGCGAGCAGACCGCGCTCGCACCATTCTATCTCCGTTTTGCGGGGATCGAATCGCCCCTGAATCACAAAGCCTTCCTGTTCTAGTGCAAGCAGGGCCGGTTTGATGTCGGGCACGGTGCGCGACACGGGTGCGGCCAGGCTCTCTGCGGTAACAGGTCCCAAGCCCTCCAGTCGACTGCGCATGATCTCGGTCAGGGCCTGTTCGGGCGTGCTTGCCTCATCCGACTCCAGCACGCCGATCGAAGGCGACATCTCGCTGTCAGGACAGATCATCAATAGCGCGCCTAAACGCTCGGCAGCTACCCATAAAGTTTGTTGATCAGAGATCTTCACGCGAGTTGCCCGATCATCTTGCTGTAATTTGGCCAGGTAGGACAGCCAATCCTGTAATTCGTCGGGCGCGATCTCGCATTCGGCGATAAAGCCGATCACGTTCAGCGCATCATGCAGCTCATCGGCATTGCGTGGCGCCGGCCAGGCTTCCTGCCGGACTTTGTCAATCGCCTCCGGATTCAAACGCCCGAGGTCGGCAGCGGTGGCAGTATCGGCCGCGCGGCGTTGTTGCACCGCCAGCGCACGTCGTTCCTCGGCCGGAGTGTCGTCCAGGAAGGCATAGGGTCTGGCGTTGATGATCTCATGCGCCATCGGAGAGGGTGTCGGCAAGTCCCGCGTAATGACCTTTATCTGCTTCCTTTCGATGCCGCAGAGCACTTTTTTCAGGCCATCAATATCCATGAGCTCGTGCAGGCAATCGGCCAGGACCTGGTTGACCAGGGGGTGATCAGGGACTTCGCGCTCCCCTCGAATGTTCTCGAAGCAAGCGAGCTGATCCGGGAACACCAACGCAACCAGGTCTTCGGCGTCGTTGCGCTGAAAAGGGGCCGGGACCTTTTTCCCGCCACGAAAGCGGGGTACGGCCAGTGCGATATTGGCAACCCAACGCCAGCGTGCCGGGAACATCGGTGCATCCAATAACGCCTGAACCAGTAACTGCTCGACGCTGTCCGCCTTCAAGTAACCAGCTGGCTCTTCGAGAGGAAAGCTGTGGGTGGGGCCAAGTGACAATATCAGGTTATCTTCATTGGCGGCGGCCTGCAGTTCGAAGTTGAAGCGGCGACAGAAGCGTTTGCGCAGAGCCAGACCCCAGGCTTTGTTCACGCGCGAGCCGAACGGCGCATGAATCACAAAATGCATATCACCGGTCTCATCGAAGAACCTTTCGAACACGATCGTGTGCTGGCTGGGCAGCACACCCAAGACCGCTTTTGTGGTCGCAAGGTATTCGATCAGTTGGGCGATAGCCGGCTGATCAAGCTGCAACTCGCATTCCAGGTAATTCCTGGCAGCGGTTTGCCCCTGTTCCAGCAGGTTATCCATGGTCTCACGCAATGCAGAGACCGCCTGCGAGAGCTCATCACTTCGACCCGGTGCTTCCCCAAACCAGAATGGAATGGTTGGCGGCTGTCCGTGCGCATCCTCGACAAACACGCGGCCTTGCTCAATCCTGAGCATCTTGTACGATGTATTGCCGAGCTGAAAAATGTCGCCCGGCATGCTTTCGAAAGCGAAATCTTCATTCAAGGACCCGATAAACAGGCCCTCGGGCTGCAAGATAACATCATAGTCGAACTGATCGGGAATCGCGCCACCATTCGTGATCGCAGTCAGGCGAGCGCCACGCCGTGCTCTGATCAAGCCGTTGACGCCGTCTCGGTGTAAGTAGGCCCCACGGCGCCCGCGTCGAGTGTGGAACCCATTGGCCAGCATTTTGACGACGTGGGTAAATTGCTCGAGGCTAAGACTTCGATAAGGCCACGCCGATTTGAACACACGAAACAACGCTTCCTCGTGCCATTCTCGGTTAGCCACTTCGGCGACAATCTGTTGCGCCAGCACATCGAGTGGATGCTCTGGGATTGGAATCCGGTCGAGCTCGTCGCGCTGGATCGCGGCCAGCAACGCAACGCATTCGAGCAGATCGTCCCGGCTCAGTGGAAATAATCGCCCCTTGGGCGTACCGGTGAGTTGGTGTCCGGAACGTCCAGCCCGTTGCAGAAAGGTTGCGATCGCATGCGGCGAGCCCATCTGGCAGACCAGGTCGACGTCACCAATATCGATACCAAGTTCTAACGAAGCGGTGGCGACCAGAGCACGCAGTTCTCCCGATTTCAGTCGCTGTTCTGCCTCGAGGCGGTGTCGCCGTGACAGGCTGCCGTGGTGCGAGGTGACTGCTGCATCACCGAGTCTCTCAGCCAGCGCCGCCGCGGCACGTTCGGCGAGGCGTCGCGTGTTAACGAAGATCAGCGTGGTATGATGCTGCTCGACCAATGCTTCCAGCCGTCCATAGATCTCGTCCCAGGCTTCATTGGCCATGATGGCTTCGAGGGGCGATCCAGTCAATTCGATCGCGAGGTCGCGCTTGCGCACATGGCCGGTATCGATGATCGTGCACTGACGCGATGCCCCATCATCGTGCTGTCCTGACAAGTAGGCAGCCATGTCTTCGATCGGTTTTTGTGTGGCCGATATGCCAATTCGAACCGGTGGCTTCTGGCAAAGCTGCTCCAGTCGCTCCAGGCTGAGGGTCAGATGTGCGCCGCGTTTGTTGCCGGCCAGCGCATGTATTTCGTCCACGATGACGTTGCGCACTGTACCCAACATCTCACGCCCCGAAGCCGACGTCAGTAATATGTACAGAGACTCCGGCGTGGTCACCAGTATGTGCGGGGGCTTGCGTTTCATCTGGTTACGCTCGGCCTGAGGAGTATCCCCGGTGCGGACCTGCGAGCATATCGGCACATCGTCGAAACCGTTTTCTAGCAACGCATCGCGGATACCGTTCAGCGGCAACTCCAGATTCTTGTGAATGTCGTTGGACAGCGCCTTTAGTGGCGATACGTACAGCACACGGGTTTCATCGGGCAGCGGAAACTGCAGGCCATCGTGGACCAGCTGATCAATGGCCGCAAGGAAGGCGGCCAGTGTTTTGCCCGAGCCGGTCGGGGCTGCAATCAAGGTATTTTGGCCCGCCAGTATCGCGGGCCAGGCGAGCGCCTGAACCTCCGATGGCCGATCGAAATGGCGTTCGAACCAGTCAGCGACCGCCGGATGGAA
>JARFQK010000107.1 GCA_029287815.1 Gammaproteobacteria bacterium | reverse complement strand
CCTCGTGCTGAAAGTGCCAAGAACGGTGCTTGCCGTCACGTTCCTGCTGGTCGTTGCCGGCTTTTGGCCGCTCATGCAGCTGGGCTCAGAATTCATGCCGGATCTGGACGAAGGCGATCTGCTCTATATGCCGAGTACGTTTCCCGCGGTGTCCGTGGGGAAAGCACAGGAGCTGCTGCAGCAGACCGACAAGCTGATCATGACCGTGCCCGAGGTCAAGCGCGTGTTCGGTAAAGTCGGGCGGGCTGAGACGGCTACCGACCCGGCACCGTTAACCATGATCGAAACGACGATCCTGCTCAGGCCGCGCGAGCAATGGCGCGAGGGTATGACCATCGATAAGCTCAAGCAGGAATTGAATGCATTGGTGCAGATTCCCGGCCTGACCAATGCCTGGGTGATGCCGATCAAAAACCGCATCGATATGATGGCTACTGGAATCAAGACGCCGGTCGGTGTCAAGGTGGCCGGTCCGGACCTGGATGAAATTCAGGAAGTCGGCAGGCGGATCGAAACAGTCTTGAAAGAAGTGCCAGGGACCGTATCGGTCTATTCCGAACGTGTGACCAGTGGCCGCTACGTCACGGTCGATGTTGATCGAGTCGCAGCGGCACGATTCGGACTCAATATCGCCGATATTCAGGAGGTCGTACGCACGGCGCTCGGCGGTATGCGTGTCGGCATGAGCGTTGAAGGTCTGGAACGCTACCCAATCAACATACGTTATCCGCGTGATGTACGTGACTCACTTTATGAGCTTCGAAACCTGCCGCTGGTATCGCCGACCGGTGCGCATATACCGCTGGAAGAAGTTGCCGATGTGCGCATTGAGGAGGGGCCTGGACTGATCAAGACAGAAAATGCGCGGCTCAACGGCTGGATCTACATCGATATCGAGGGCAGAGACCTGGGTTCCTATGTGCTTGATGCGCAGCAGGCGGTCGCAGACAATGTCGAACTGCCGCCCGGCTATTCCATCTCATGGTCGGGACAGTATGAGTTTATGGTCAGGGCTGTGGAACGTCTGGCCACGGTCATTCCGGTCACGCTCGCGATCATCGTGCTGTTGCTTTATCTCAATTTCCGCAACCTCACCGAAGTGCTGATCATCATGGGCACGTTACCGCTGGCGCTGGTTGGCGGCCTTTGGCTGCTGTACTTGCTCGATTACAACCTGTCAGTTGCGGTCGGCGTGGGCTTTATTGCGCTCTCTGGTGTTGCCGTTGAGATTGGCGTGGTGATGCTGGTCTATTTGAACCTTGCGTTGAAGCAGCACCAAACGGCGGTGGAACAGAAAGGCGAACGCCTGACGCGCGAGGAGGTCAGGCTCGCTGTGATCGATGGTGCGCTGATGCGGATACGTCCGATCATGATGACCGTTGCCTCGATCATCGTCGGTCTGATGCCGATCATGCTCGGTGGCGGCACCGGTGCCGAGGTCATGCAGCGCATTGCGGCACCGATGGTCGGAGGTATGGTCAGTGCCACATTGTTGACTCTGGTCGTGATTCCTGCGGTATTCGTGATATGGAAACAGCACGCTGTCAAGCGGATTGGGCAGACATAATCCACCGCAGAGGCGCGGAGGAAGCTGAATGTTTTTGTAGGAGCGACTTTAGTCGCGAACATCTAAAATTCGCGACTAAAGTCGCTCCTACAAAGACAATCCGAAAATCTCCGAGCACTCTGCGCCTCCGCGTCTCTGCGGTGAAAAAACTGATTCCGTATCGAAGAAGGCGTTGCAACAGGGTGCTGGGTCAAGCACATGGCAATGACGCTCCCGTCATTGCGAGCGAAGCGAAGCAATCTTTCAAATCTCTCGTCACTTCAACGGTCTGGATTCAGTGGCTCAACAACAACGCAAGATTCACGAGATTGCCACGCCGCTATCGCGGCTCGCAATGACGAGTAAGTGAAGCAGCGGTGGGGTCGGTCCCTTTGGTCGAGATGATCAATATCGAAACGCGAAAACATCCCTCTGCGTCCTCCGTGTCTCTGTGCTCTCTGCGTTTATTAAACATCTACAAACTGAAACACAGTCGACGCGTTGCGAGGAGCGCGACAGCGACGTGGCAATCTCATTCAGCTAACGCTATCGGTTAAACTGACAACGAGCTCATGGCAGCGACGCCAGGGTTCCGGCCAATTTCGTTCCGTCTTTGTAGTCTTCGTTCATACGCACGGTCCCAGCGCCATCGATGACCACGGTCGTGCCCATCGTGGCCTGGTACAAAGTCAGCACTTCCTGGGTATTATCGACCAGTACGGTCAGGTCAGCATAACCGTTGGACAGCTGCGCTTCGCGTGAAAGCTCGACCGTGCCAGAAACATAGTCAATGATGAAGAATTTGACGTTGGGGAAGTCCGGGATGATCTGACTGCGCATATGGCTCATATGGCTGTCGCAGATCGGACACCACATCGTGTAGTACATGACGATACCACTGGCACCGGTCAATTCGGCCGACATCGTCACCGGGTTGCCCAGGGTGTCGAACAGCGAGTAGTCTGGCGCGATCTGGCCAACGCTGGCGCCGATCGTGGTTTCGTCGACCGGCGGGCGCTTGTCTTCCGATGATGGGTCCAGATCGTCGCAGCCCGTCAGCGCCAGCATAAATAGGACCAATAAGTAGCTACGGAATGACATGGATAAGCTCGATTGCGAATATGTTGGTGACCGGAAAATTTCGGCCCCAGTCGTTTTTCGCTGGGGAATGATTGACGCTGCCTTTGACCACCCAGTCCTTGGCGGGTGTGGAATAAGCGGTCGTGAACGTGAAGCTCTTTTTCCTCATGCCTGACGTTGGATCGGTCGCGCCGTTTATGGTTCCCAGGTCCTCTTTCAGGTCGCTGTAGGCCAGCGTGAAGGTCAAGGTGTCGAGCTCCTCGAGAAACGCGGTGTAGCCGAGTGATATCAGGCCAAACCTGCGGTTGCCGAGCTGCTTGTCATAGGGTTCGACGTATCTACCGTACTCCTGGTTGACGGGTCGTTCCAGATGAACCCCGTAAGCGAACTCCGCGATCATGGTCCAGGGCCAGATGGTTTTGTCCAACAGCAGGTTTGCATCGAGGCGGTAGAATCCGCGCCCGGTGATATCAAAGCTGTTGCTGACCCCGCTGCCATAGGGAGACTTGCCGGTGGGCAAGGTCAGGCTGGTACCAAGATAGACCGCAGGCATCAGGTCCTCGAGCTCGCGCACGTCGTAGACGCACATGATTTGATCGAAGGTTTCGTACCATAGGCTCAACGACATGTCGCCGAGACCGCTGGTGTTGGACTCGAGGCCGGAATAGGTATTGTTGTTCCAGACATAAGGCGCGACCACGCTGGCCTGCCAGTTCGGGGCCAGGCGATGACCATAACCCAGGTTCAGTCGGTACTGGTTCAAGTCGGATCCGGGTGGGTCCTCGGTATAAATGCCGTCGGTGTTCCAGAAACCGTCGTACTGCTCGAAATTGAACGAGCCGGCGAACATCTGGGTAAAGAATTTCGGCAGCACCAGCGATGACGCCGAACCGCCACCGCAGCACGAGGCTGCGTACAGCGGTGGCGACAGAAAGAGCGCGGCCCCGATGACGAGGCCGCAGGTTACCTGCTTAAAGCAGGACGAGGAGGAGAAGTAGGCCACATTCAACAGCATTACCCTACATCGACGGGAGAGTGACCATGAATGTGCCGCAGTCGACAGCATTTCCTTCGGCATCAACCGTGGTTTTGGTTTCGCCGCTGACGGTGAGCCTGACGCAAATCATGTTCGTGACCGGCTCCATGCTGGTGCCGGAATTTAGCGTCAAGCCGGTGAAGCTCCAGGTGCCGTTACCGTTGTCGACCGCTGGGACAAAGCCGCCACCGTCGACCGATGCTTCCACCGTGATACCGTCGACCAGATAAGGTTCGCCGCCCATGCCGGACATCAGCGTCATGCCGTCTATCAGCGCCGGGAAGCTTTCCATTGTCTCGATCGGTGCGATGAACACGTCGAATTCATCGTTGTTGTCACCGTCCGCAGTGACCAGTCGATCCCTGAACAGATTGTACGTGCGCGCGACTTCGAGGCCGCTCATATCGATGATCGTGTCGTCGATGCCGCCTTTCAGCTGGACCCGGACCGTATTGGTCATCATCGCCATCTCGACGTTGGGATAGAAGTGCGCCGACTCTTCACCGACCATAGCCTTCAGGTCCCAGGTGCCCATGGTCGTACCGTCCATCATTCTCGATGGCATCAGGTAATAGATGGTGGCCTCGTACTCGCCGGGTGTGGACTCCTCGGTGATACCACCCATCGGTGTACTGTGCCGATAGCCGTTCATGTGCATCATCGGCATGACTGACAGGCTTCCGCTGGCTACCAGGCCGGTGACCGGAGCGCCATTGCTGTCGGTGACCGTCAGCGTGAATGTGTCTTTTCCATGGGTCGTATTGCCGCTGGGCGCGTATTCGATCGTGTAGCTTGCGGTCGTGGCTTCGGTGAACGACGCAGCGGTCGTGATGTACTGACTGAGTATGTCCGCGGGCAGGGCGATACCGCTCGAACCGATTGCAACTGGGCCATTTGCGTCGACACCATTCAGCGTGCCGTCTGACAGGTCCTGGGACAGCGCGGCGAACAATTCGAACTGCTGAGCGGCAGTCAGGCCGAGATCCTGCGCCAGCTGGCTGAAGACGAGCGCGCGGAAACCAAAGAACCTGGACAGATCGCTCGCGGTCAACGCGGCGGGCTCGGTTACGTCGACCGGTTGGACCGTAAAGTCGGGATTGTAGGCAAACGCAGTGAAAAACGCTTTATTTGCGTCCGTTGCAGTTTTGCCATAATCGGTCACAAGGTCGGCATGGATAGTCGTACCCGGTGTCACGTGCACGCTGCTATCCGCGGCCAAGCTGCCGCCGGCAACGAAAGCGGACAATGCGCCGGCCGCGGTGCCGACGCCGCTGGCTCCGGTGGCTTCATCGTCGAATATTCCGCCGTTGGATTTGACAATCAGGTCGCCAGTTAGCGCCGCGTCTGGAATATCGATCGAATACGTACCGTCAGCGCTGGTCGTAACGGGTCCGGCGATCGTATTACCACTCATGTCCTCGACGCTGACTTCGGCGCCGTTGACTGGGGCGGCAAAGATCGAGCCGCTGATTGTTGTTGTTGCCGGAGGTGCGGACGTGCCATCACCGGAGCTGCTGCAGCCAGCCAGAGTGCCCAGAGAAAGCGCAACACACGCACCCAATGTCAGAAATTTATTATTCAACTTAAACCACCATCTCTATGTTTTACGAATTAGTATCAGTAGCGGTTCGCTAGCAAAGACTGTGCCAAGCAATGATTACAACAAGTTGTTACTTTCCTACTGTCCTATTTGTGTAAACAAATCTGACGAATTGTGTGATATCACACAGTGGGCAGGTGAATGAAGAAACGCAATATTCGATGCGTTCTCTTTATCGCGCGGCTGAAGCTGCTCCTGGATGCTGCAGTTTGTCAACGGACTGTTCAGGTAGAAGTGGCTTTAGCCAGGAACAGATATCGTATAAACTCATCGCCTTTTTTCCGCGAAATGCTTGAGGTGGTGTTATGACAGCACATACAGTCGGCGTTGTGATGGGCAGCCAAAGCGACTGGCCGGTCATGGAGCATGCGGTAAATCAACTCCAAGCGTTCGATGTGCCCTATGAAGCGAGGGTCGTATCAGCGCATCGCACACCAGACCTGTTGTTCGAATATGCCGAGAGTGCGCGTGAACGCGGTCTGGCCTGTATCATCGCTGGTGCCGGCGGTGCGGCTCATTTACCCGGCATGCTGGCTTCCAAGTCGACGGTACCGGTGCTGGGTGTGCCGGTGCCATCGCGCTATCTGAAGGGCATGGATTCTTTGCTGTCTATCGTACAAATGCCGAAGGGTATTCCGGTGGCGACATTTGCAATTGGCGAGGCCGGCGCGGCCAACGCAGCGCTATGTGCGATATCGATCCTGGCAACCGCGGACGCCGAACTCGCGGACAAGCTGAGCGAGTTCAGGCGCCAGCAGCAAGAATCCGTGCTTGCCATGAAGCTGCCACCAGAGACCTGATTGTGGCAACCATACTCCCGGGTGCGACCTTAGGCATTCTAGGCGGCGGTCAGCTGGGCCGCATGTTCTGTATTGCGGCACGCAATATGGGCTATCGGCTCAATGTGCTCGATCCCGATCCTGACAGTCCAGCCGGCCGCATCGCCGACGACCATATCGAGGCCACTTATATCGATGAGCTCGCATTGGATTATCTCGCGCGAACTTGCGACGTTGTTACGACTGAATTCGAGAATATACCTGCCGAATCGATGCGGCGTCTGGCGGAAGCCAAGCCCGTGTTTCCGTCACCAGAAGTCGTGGAGATCGCGCAAAACCGCAATAATGAAAAAGCCTTTGCGGCAAAGGCTGGATTGACACCGGCGCCAAATTATCCGGTATTCCAAGAAGCGGATCTGGAAAAGGCGATCGAAACGACCGGGATGCCAGCAATTCTGAAGACTGCAACGCTGGGCTATGATGGCAAGGGTCAGTACGTGATCGAGTCGCTTCAACAGGGCATCGAGGCGTTCCGGGCCAGTGGAGGCGTCGAGTGCGTGCTGGAGAGCAAGGTTGAGCTGAAAAAGGAGATATCGGTAATAATCGCACGCAACCAGCACGGCCAGAGCGCCGTGTATCCCGTTTCGGAGAATGAGCATCGCGACGGTATATTGCATATCACGATTGTGCCGGCACGGGTCGACGATGCGGTCGCCGAGAAAGCCAGGCAGCAGGTACAGCAACTGGCGGAAGCACTCGATTACGTCGGAGTGCTGGCGGTGGAGTTTTTTCTCGATAGCAACAATGCTCTTCTGTTCAATGAAATGGCACCACGGCCCCATAACAGCGGTCATTACACCAAAGATGGTTGTGTAACCTCGCAGTTCGAGCAACACGTGCGTGTGATCTGCGGTTTGCCACCGGGAGACGCGCGTCTGTTGTCGCCTGTGGTGATGGTCAACTTGCTGGGCGATCTTTGGCAGCCGGACTGGCGCATTTTGTTGAGCGATCCGAACACAAAGCTTCATCTCTACGGCAAGAAAGAAGCGCGCCCGGGCCGCAAGATGGGGCATTACAACGTGCTGGACGATGACCTCGAGCGAGCGCTGGCAACGGCGAGAAAGACATATTCAAGGCTTGCTGGCGACTGAGAGTCTCAGCGTGCACGGTCCTGACTGATCGCAAGCGGGTATAGGTTTCAGCGGCATGCAAGCTGACATATCGCGAGTTGTTCGCGGCTTAAGCCCCTACGGGCCAATGTCTTAGCGAGAACTAACGGATTTGATCGCTCATGCTGTTTGGCTGCATCGAGTTTGTCATTGCGAGGAGCGGCAGCGACGTGGCAATCTCTGGCATTTTTGCGGGCTGCAGAAGATTACAAGTCACATCCGTGTAACTTGCCCCTTCGGGCCGCACCTCGTGCGTTAATCTTTCTCCCGGAAAGATTCATGCTTCGCTGCGCTCGCAATGACGGGTGGCTGGTGCGCTCGCAATGACGTGGACTCTGTCTTTTCGTTGGCGAAGTGTTCTCGACCGAAACGTGATTATTGGATATCGGCTGGTGGCTGTTTGACTTTTTTGTCCTTGTGGCGACTTTTACGCTGCTTGTGGCGATGCTTCTGGTCATCCCCGGATCTGCCCGCGGCCCTGTCCTTATTGTGCTTACGGCCCCGTTGCGAGCCGGAATCGCGGCGCTTTTTCGGTTTGCGCTTCAGTGGTGGCTTGGGTTCCAGCAACACGGTTTTATCGACGGGTTCGTTATCGATACGATGGCCGATGTACTCCTCGATATCCATCATGTAATGGGCATAGTCCTCGCAGGCAAAGCTTATTGCAGCACCGCTAGCGCCAGCGCGTGCAGTTCTACCGACGCGGTGAACGTAGTCCTCGCCGGTTTGCGGCAGATCATAATTGAAGATATGGCTGACTTCCGGGATATGCAGGCCGCGGGCTGCAACATCGGTGGCCACCATGATCTTGAATTCGCCCTCTGTAAACTTTTTGAGCAACGATTGACGCTTTTTCTGGGGTACGTCACCTGATAGCAGCGCGGTTTTGTAGCCGTTGCCTTCCAGCCAGTCGTAGAGTTTTTCCGCAACGCGTTTGGTATTCACGAAGACAATACTGCGAGTGGGTTGCATCGATTCCATCAGGCCAAGCAGTAACGGGACCTTTTCATCGTTGGCTGGGTAATAGACAGTTTGTTTGACTTTGTCAGCGGTCGGCCTTTCTGACTTGATGCGTACCGTAACCGCGTTGTTCATATGCTCGTAAGCGAGCTCCAGTACGCGGTGAGACAGTGTGGCCGAAAAGAGCATGCTCAAACGCTTGGTCGGGGGAGGGCAGCGTCTGAGCAGATATCGAATATCCTTGATGAAGCCAAGGTCGAACATGCGGTCAGCTTCGTCGAGCACGACCACCTGACAGGCCTTGAGGTCAAATACGTGTTGCTTGAAATAATCGATGATGCGCCCGGGCGTGCCAATCAACAGGTCAACGCCGGCGGCCAGCTGGTCACGCTGCGTCTCATAACCGGTTCCACCATAAGCTAGACCGAATACAAGTTTCGTGTGGCTACCCAGGAGCACTGCATCTTTGTGGATCTGTATCGCCAGCTCACGGGTTGGGGCTAGAATTAGCGCACGTGGCTGGTTCTTGCGACGGGTTTCACCGCCAGGATGCTTGAGAAGATAGTTAAACGTAGCGATCAAAAATGCGGCCGTTTTTCCGGGGCCCGTCTGGGCCTCTCCGGCGACGTCGCGGCCCTCGAGTGCGATCGGCAAGGTCTCTGCCTGAATGGGTGTGCAAAATTCAAAGCCGGCGTCTGTCAGTCCCTGATTGATTTCAGTGGCTAGATTGAATCCTGCGTAACGGATTTCTGTAAGGTGATGCTCGCTCATGGCGCGTACTTTACCCTAAAATTGGTCGCCACGCGTACAGAGGGGGTGTACAAATTTGGAAAATAGTCTATTATAGGGTTATCTCATGTCTTAACGTTCTTTATAATCACTTCGTTCGACTATTAAAATAATTACCATACCTTTGGCTGCAGACGGTTGTAGCGAGAAGCCATCACTAAATCCAGGAGATAGACGTTGTGAGTGACAAGATTGTTCATGTAACCGATGACAGTTTTGAACAAGATGTAATTCAATCTGATTTGCCGGTCCTCGTTGATTATTGGGCTGAATGGTGTGGGCCGTGCAAAATGATTGCGCCGATTTTGGAAGAAGTGGTTGATGACTATAAAGGGAAGCTGAAAATAGCCAAGCTGAACATTGATGAAAACCCGAATACGCCACCTAAATTTGGCATT
>JARFQK010000377.1 GCA_029287815.1 Gammaproteobacteria bacterium | reverse complement strand
TGAAAAGTCAAGGATGGACTTGTTCGGGCCTTCACTGGTACTGTCGGGGTCATTATGGAAGCCACTGTCTTTGATTTTAACCATCCTTTAATCGAGAGTGTTCTTTTGCCGTTAGCATTGGCGTTGGCGCTAACACCCTCGCTTCTCTGGGTTTTGGGCGCGCGCTGGGGCAACCGCCTGGCCGCTGCATCCATCGGACTGGCTCTGCTCGTCGCGCTTATGCTGACTTTCGGCGTACCGGCATGGCCGGCGCGATCCGGAATGCAGAAGCTACCACTGATATTGGTGCTTTTACTCGCCGGGGGCATGGTTGTCGACATCATCAAACCTGGTCAGATTGCGGTAATGCTAACAACTATCGCGGCGATTGTTGTGATCGCCCTTTGGCTCGGCTGGCCGCAATTGACGAGCGGCGATACTGGGATGTTGTTGCTTCTGACCTCAGCGTCGCTCCTCGCTCTTATCAGCCTGTACGGACTCGCGGCGGCACAGCCCGACGGCGCCAACCGTTCGGCAATGATCGTGCTTGCCGCCTTGGGGCTTGCCGGTGCCAGTTTCAATGCGAGTTCACTGGCACTTTTTGAGGTCGCACTCGCATTGGCCGCAGCGGTCGGCGGCTTCGCGCTCTGGAACTGGCCCCAACCTCGTCTGCCTTTCGTCGCCACCGGCATTTCGGTTGGCGGTCTCGGTTGCTTCGCGGTGGCTCTGCTGCTGCTGTTGCTGACCCAGATCCGCCCCTGGATGCTGTTGCCGTTGCCACTCATTTTTGCCGCTGACGCCGTGGCCCGTCGCCTGCCCGTGCCAGCGCGATTTCGGCGCACAACGATCGAACCGCTCTACATCGCGGCGATCGGTCTTATACCGGCAGTGATGGTGGTCCTCCTGGCACAGATTCCGACGTCATCGGACGATCTTTACTACCATTAAATGGCCGACGCATGATCGAATTCTGGCAAGACCTGACGACCACCGAGTTCGAAGGACTCGATCCGATGTCAACGCTGGCGCTGCTTCCGGTTGCGGCGATCGAGCAACATGGCCCGCATCTCCCGCTGTCCACGGACCTGATCATAAACCGCGGTATTGTGCATGAGGCGATAACACGCCTGGCACCAGGAGTTCGGGTTTTGGTACTCCCCGAACAGGCGATCGGTGACAGCGTCGAGCACACCGCCTTTCCCGGTACGCTTAGTCTTCAGCCGGAACTGCTACTGGCGCTTTGGGCAGACATCGGACGCGGTGTCACACGGACAGGTTTGCGGAAGCTTGTTATTCTAAATAGCCATGGTGGACAGGTCGGCCTTGTCGACCAGGCGGCTCTACGCCTCAGAGCTGAGGAGCACATGCTTGTCATTCGTGCAAACTATTTCACCTTCGGCACGCCGGATGGTCTGTTCGATCACGATGAACTTGCCAACGGGCTGCATGGCGGCGAGCTAGAAACTTCGATGATGCTGCATCTGCGCCCCGATCTCGTGAGACACGAGGCACTGCAAAATTTCGCTCCACCTGCTGCGAAGCCGGCTAGCCTGCTGGGGCCGGAGCAACCGGTCGGTTACGCCTGGATGAGCCAGGATCTGAACCCCGCAGGCGTGGTGGGGAATGCGGCTCGTGCCGACGCGGTCCGCGGATCGCAACTACTCGACCATCTAGGCTCGTGTTTAGCCGCGCTGTTATACGAGGCAGCCGCCATGCCGCTAACGGGCCTGAAGAACGGGCCTATCGAACCATGAGTCAGAGGTCTGCGCCCTCGAGTTCGGCTGCCAAATGACCGGCGTGTTTCCGTTTGGTGCGCAAATAGTGCGCGTTGTGCGTGTTGGCTGGTGCGGGTAGCGGCATCCGACTCACCACCTCGATTTTACACACGTCCAGGGCGGCGATCTTGTTCGGATTGTTGGTCAACAACACAACGCGATCGATACCCAGGTCCTTCAGCATGGCACAGGCGACCGCGTAATCTCGTTCGTCGGCGCGAAAACCGAGATGACGGTCCGCCTGCAACGTATCCAGCCCCTGTTCCTGCAGCGCATAGGCACGCAGCTTGTTCGCCAGACCGATACCCCGCCCTTCTTGCGCCAAATACAAGACGACGCCGCCACCAACCTTCGCAATGCGCTCCACCGCGCCACGTAACTGGTCACCACAGTCACAGCGCAGACTGGCCAACAGATCGCCGGTTAGGCAGGCGGAATGCAAACGCACAGGTACAGGCTTGGTGCTATCGGGTGCGTCGATGACGATGGCAACGTGCTCGGCATCGCCGAAACGCTCACGGTAGACGATGAACTCGCAGTTCTCGGTCACCGTCAAGGGCACCCGTGCACGACTGACGCGCTGGATCTCACGGCCACGTATCAGCGGGTAGTTTCCGATGTCGTCAATACTGACGTGCAGGCGTGGCAGCTCTGAGGGGTCCTCCGCGGGATCACGTGTTGCGAGGGCGGGAATGATCTGCGCATGGCGCGCCAACGTGAGGGCGGCGGCCGCTCTTGGGTCGGCTTGCCCGACCCGAAACGGCTCAACGTGTTCGCCACCTATCGAGGTCATGCCGGTTGCCAGCCGGAGGATACTTTGCAAGGAGGTGTCCCCTGGTAGCGCGATCTCCAGTGCGCTTGGGTGCCCTACCAGACCAAGCGCTTCCCCCCGTTCTGGGGTGAGAACCAGACTGAGCGAGCCATCGGCAGCAACGAAATCTGACATCTCATCTGGATGCAGGCGCTCAATTGCCGCCACAACGGCAACGCCGTGGCTATCCACAACATCAATGGTGCGACCGCGGCGCAGCTCAACAATTGCACGCTCCACACGTAGTGCGCTGGCCCTCTCATCATGCTCGTTCTGTGCACTTGCCATGGTTCACCAGGGCTCCTCAATGCTGCGAAGGATGATACGCCACTTTAAAGGATGATAACCTAGAGTCAACACCCGCCACTTGAACCCATCAAACTTACGCGCGATCAACCTCCGGTACCAACCCAGGAGGGTGTCGGGCTTCACAGCATTAGCGACATCCTCAAGCGCTTTTCGGCCAAGGCGATGCGCGATTTCATCGAGTGTCATTCGCTCCGCATCAGTGAGCGGCAGTTGGGTCTTGAGTTGAGCCTTGAGGATCCGGTTTTCGGCAGCAAGATACTCATTACGCAAGATGACTTGCTGCTCCACTGTCCCAGTAAGATAGGCCGGTATGCGCGCCCAAATCCATTAAGAATCCCCACCGTTACCTTGAATTTATCATCCAATTCTAAGCCTCATTCGAGGCAAAATTCAGAGGCATTGTTGCACAGACAATAGC
>JARFQK010000368.1 GCA_029287815.1 Gammaproteobacteria bacterium | reverse complement strand
ATAGGCATGCTTGAAAAACACGCTGTATTTTCGGTCAGGTGAGTTTTCTCAAAAGAGCCAATGCCTTATCAGTACTCTACGCCGCCTGGTGAGAAATGCGGGCTAGTAGGCTTTGCCCCAGCGGTATTGCCAGGCGAGGCCGAGCGTGTCGTAGTCCGTCCCGGTGCGCGTGCTCACGCCGCTGTTGCCGTATAGTTTGATCGAGTGCTTTCGATCGATCGGCAAAGCGAGTGTAAAGCCACCACGCCAGTTCTGCTGCAGGTCATCGCTACTTATCCCTTCGATCGTCGTCCGCCCGCCCTCGTAATAAGTGACGCCAAGCGCAGCCCAGATGTTGTGAGGGAAGCTGTAGACCAGGTGCCCCTGCAACGAATAGATCGGATCCTGCTGACGGGTCTGACCCTGGTTGAAATCATCGTTATCGGTGTAAAAGATTACAGCCGCGGCGGCTTCAACCGTCCATCGACCCAGCGCCTTGGATACGCCGATCTCGGGTTCGAATGACCAGCGATTGGTCCCGATATTGAGCAGTTTGTCGTTATCATAGGTACCCAAGGGTACGGTGAGCTTGAAGCTCAAACCGACGATTGTTTCTTGCTGGAAGCGACCGAATTCCTCGTAGGAAAGCGCAGGCGCACCGAGAAGGTTGAGCGCGAAATAGAATGAGGGATCAGCCAGGCCACTATCGTTGCGTGTGCGGAACAGGTCCTCGACATACCCGGTTGCATCGAGGCCTGCCACCGGTAACACCAAACCCACCTTTGCGGACTGACCGGCTACTGCCAGGGTATGCACATAGCCTAGAAAGGCCATATTCACCCTCGCATTCGCATCCGTAACCGGTAACGCGGGATCGAATACCAACGCACCCTCCGAGTACTGATAGCCAAGCGCAACAAAATTCAGTCCGATCGGCGTGTTGACATAAGCGCGCGGCTCGAGCTCCTGCGCCCGGATTTGAGCGGAGTTAAGAAGTTGTGCCAGGACCACAACTGTCAGAATCAGAGCCTGCACTGTCGTCACACGCCCTGCTCCGTACGAGGGGTCGAATCCGCAACACTCAGCTGTTCTGTGTGAATGCGGGCTAAACCGATACCACCCGAGTATTGCATCGCAGACATATGTTATCAGCCCGTTCGTCAGTGAGCCTACTGACTTTACTGTACGCGCTCTACTTCGACAATTTTAGCTTTTGCCCAACGACCATATCACCAGCACGACGATGAGCAATCCTGCCACATACATCAGCAGTCGGCCAAGATTGGCATTCGCAGCCCATTCGCTGTTGTGCCGCATTTTTATTTTCCGCACCTGGGCATCAGTAAGCCCATCACAGTGGGGGCAAACGGTGTCAATTCGAGGGTAGTTCAACCCGCACCTTTTACACCTTTTGGTTAAACCAAATCTTATAGGTAGTTGCATCTTAAGACCATTAAAATTATTCGATCGACAAAGCGAAGACGCCGGTGGCAGACTCAAAAACGCAGCGTGCAAACGTGACATCGATGCGCCGATTGACTACCCGGATCTTGCTGGAATTGTATCGACCCACAAAAACAAAACCACCATCGTGATGGCTATCGCCCAGAAGTAGTAACCCGACCCGATCTGCTGTATCAGTTCACCGGGATCAATTGCGTGCCAACACAACAGTGACCAGGTCAACAGGGCGGCAAAGGCACCGAAAACGCGCCGGAATAAAGGGGGTATCACGTTAATGAGCGGCAGCAGCAAAACGAGGTTGGCTAGCCACGCAAGCACCAAGTAAATACCCAGATAGCGATTACCCATGTCACCACCCGGTTCCAGAATGATACCGAAAGCGGCGACTGGTCCGCCTAAAAAGACCCGGTATCCAGACTGCACCGGTCCGCCGTTCGAACCCAGATCGACAGAGATGGTTGGCAATACCAGACTGACAAAGAAAAAGGCGTAGGCCGTGATCAGCAACCACTTTGATCGTAAAATTGATACTGCATCCATCGCGGTATTCCAAACGCTAACGACGCGATCGCTTCATGTCAGGCACTGATCCCTTTAGCCCTCACGCGCCCGTTTGCTGTTCCAGCCCTGATGCGAGCGGTCGGAATTGCAAGGCATAAAACATATCCAGATGACGGCGTGTCTCGGTGCGTTTAAGTCCGGATACGTGTTTCCAGAAGCCGTAAACCCTGGAAAGCGTCATCATGCGCTCGGCGTACAGTCGCCAGGTAAAGCGTGCGTCCACGCGTTCGATACCCCCTTGAGAGACGTGTTCCCAGTGAACCGCCTCGTCGCGACAAATCTTAAAGAATTTGGCAATACGCCGTGCCGCCAGCTCGCCGTGGTTTGGATCGATATGAAAACCGGACTTGCCGTCCTCGATGATTTCAGCGGGACCACCATAACAGGTGGCGAAGGTCGGCAGCCCACAGCCCATGGCCTCGATCACGGTCAAGCCGAAGGCTTCGAACAAGGCAGGCTGGACGAAAACCCCACGGCGATCCGCCACAAAACGATAGATCTCGCTGTTACGTTCCTTGTCGACCTGCCTCTCCAACCAACGCACCTGGCCGTCAAGTTCGTATTTATCCATCAATTCGTGCATTCGTTCTATCTGGCTTCGCTCTTCTGCATCTGCTGAATCGTCCGGATCGATATGACCGGAGGCTATCAGCAGATTAGCTTCGGCACGGAGCGTTTGATCGCGGCCATACCATTCCAACAGGCCGGTCACGTTTTTGATCCTGTCCATGCGTGCCAATGTGAAAATCAGCGGCTTTTCTCGGTCTTTCAACACGCCTCGGGAAGGTATCGCTTCATTGTCACCGAAAATCAGCGCATCGATCTCGCTGTGCAAGTGCGTAAAACGCCGTGCCGACTCGGTGTAGGGAAAATACACTTCGGGATCGGCGCCAGGAGAGACGATATTGAACTTCGGGTCGTAGATATCGACCCCATGCAGCACCCGATACAGGTCTGGCATTGTAAAGCTTGCATAGCTCTCGTACTGGCCCACGTTGTCTCTGGTGCCCGCGATCTCCTGATAAGTGCTCGTGATGATGAAATCGGCAGTGTTCATTGCAATCAGGTCCGCAGTGAACTGGCAGGAAAAATGGTAGTGCGGTTCGTTCTCTTTCCAATAGAGATCCGAGTAAAGATATTTGGTCTTCTCCAGTGCATGCGCAATATTACACTGCGTCACTCCCAGTCTGCGCGACATCAACGATGCGACCAAATTGCCATCGGAGTAGTTACCAATAATGAAATCCGGACGTCCACCCAGCTCCGCCAGCAATTCGTGCTCGGCAGCGATCGAGAAGCGTTCCAGATAGGGCCAGATCTCAAAACGGGAAATCCACGGGCGTACGACTTCTCCCGCTGCGTTATGGAACGGTACCCGCAAAATCTGCGCATGGCGAGTGCCTGCAATATGTTCAAGTCGTTGATCGCAACTGGTCCCATCCGCCTCCGGTATCAGCCGCGTCACCACCATGATCTGGGGATTGATGTCCAGCCCCTGCTCGTAGAGCCGATTATACATCTCATTTTCCAGCGCTCGAACCTGATCGAGGATATAGACCACTTGTCCGCCTGTGTCGGGCCGACCCAGCACATTCGACTGCCCGAAGAATCCATGCGGTGACAGAATCGCCATAGAAAAGATCATCGGGACACGACCGAGAAAAGCCTCGAGCGTGTCGGGCGATGGCGCTTCCAGAATTCCGAGCAGCAAATGCATCGTCTCTCGAGTACGAGCGGCATCGCGGCCCCACCCCGGTTCGAAGCCCAGGCTCCTGAGTTCGTGCACAATCTGATCCCAGGGTGTTTCGGCGGCATGATCGCCGAGCAAATCCATCGCACCTCGTAGCGCATCACGCAAGCCTTGCAGGTTGTCGATATTTCCATTCAACATCAGCTGCTGATTCCGGTAGCGGTGTACCCGCAAGAATTCGAGTATGTGCTCAGCCCGCTGTCCGAGTTCCTCAAAGAGATGGCTGGACAAACGTCGATTCAGAAATTCGACACCGCGTCCGATCGATCCTGGTTCATGCAGCTTGTAGAACTCGCGATCGAACGGAGCCAGATCAATCTCCAACACGAACTCGTCGTCATGCTTGTGTGCGATCAAGCGCTCCTTGAACTGGAGGAACTCTCCCACAGAAACCTCTTCGAGGCCCATGGTCTCAATGTGGATCCGAACATAGCTCCAGCGTGCAACTCGACGGCGCAACGCCAGAATGATCCAGGCATGATTCACCACAGCTTCCTGGCATATCTGAAAACAAGCACTGATTGCAGACAAGGCCTGGTTATTGCCACTTTCCTGGTCACACAAGGCTTTGTAAGCATCGAGTATCTGGCTGCGTAGTAATAGCGGCCGCCCCAATGACACAAGCTGATGCATCAACTTATGCGCATCTGGCGAATTTTTCTGAAGAAAAATCTTGAGACACTCGACAGGATCGTTTGCGAGACGCATCGGCATAAAAGGCTCCAATGTTGACGGTCGGGCTAGCCCGCGTGATTATTCAATAATAGCCCAAATAGACGAAAGGCACTGGCTAAAGACCATTTCGGCCTATACTGTCATTGCGCGCGCAGCGGAGCAATCTTTCGAGCCTTGCGCAAGTGCCAGGAGATTGCCGCAGACACTGACTTTTTGACAGACCCAAATGGCTTTCACCTGAAAAAGGGCTTGAAGTCATCGCTGGGCTCGCGCTTTGAATAAATGTACAAGCCAATGCCGTTGGGGTCCTCTATCGCGAAGCCCCGATCACCCCAGGGATGATCCTCGAGCGGTACCACGATCCTCACCCCCGCGCCGGAGAGCCTCTCGTATTCCTCATCGACATTTTCCACCGCAAAGTGATAAATAAGCCCAGTGCCGTCACTGACCTGCTGCTTCGGCTGCTGCGGAGACATGAATTGCAGCCTGGCGGTTTCGTTCCCAAACTCGAGGACCACGTACCAGCCACAGTCAAAAGCAACCCGTGCGTCGAAATACCTGACATAAAATTCCCTGCTCTCCTCTACCTTGTGAGTAGTGAATGCGGCCGATATCGAATATGCTTTCATGGCGTTACCTTAACAGAAAGTCAGTAACTTTGAAGTTGAGCTGACCGGTGGAAAATGTTGGCTAGCCAGCCTCCAAGCCGACTCATTCTGCGACAAATTTCGCGCCAAATCATCCCCAAGCGAAGGTTCCCGCTAGCCCGCATGTTGCACGAAGGATTTGGATTTTACGGGCAAGCTGGCAAAGCAGGTTGGACGATCGCGTGCAGATTCATAGCCTCAGCTATGGATCAAGGGGGATCGTTCAAGATGCGAAGCCAGATTGTTCGTAAAACCAAATAGGACAAACTGCAACCACAGGGTACACCGTTGAAATCGATTCATGTGATTGAAATATGTAAGGATTCAACGGTTGATGGGTCCGCCTTCGTGCAACATGCGGGCTAGTCCATACGATTAGCACTGAGTCTTGATTAATTATGAAAAATGGAACCGCAACGCGCTAACATGTTGGGCGGACTGACCTTCCCATAGTCTTACGTCGCTGTTTTTTGCGGCGTATCTTTAACATGAATCCGGGACAACATGCCAAAAAAGATCATTCGCATACAGGGCGCGCGCCATAACAATCTGAAGAATCTGAATATCGATCTACCCCTGAACGAGCTCATCGTGGTAACAGGTGTATCGGGGTCCGGCAAGTCGTCCCTGGCTTTCGATACGGTGTATGCGGAAGGGCAGCGGCGCTATGTTGAAACCTTTTC
>JARFQK010000067.1 GCA_029287815.1 Gammaproteobacteria bacterium | reverse complement strand
TCACTGGGCACGTTTGATCGAACTGCTCTATTGTGCTGAAGGTATCAAGGAACTGCTGCATGATCCGGACATCAGCGGAAGCGATCTCCTGAACAAGGGCGAGATGAACAGTTGCGGTATCGGCGTGATTGAAGCGCCGCGTGGCACCCTGTTCCATCATTACGAAATCGACGACGACGGCCTGATAACCAGGGCAAACCTGATCGTGTCGACCACGAACAACAATCAGGCGATGAATGAATCCATACGCCAGGTCGCCAGTCACTATCTCGACGGCAACAAGCTGAACGAACCCTTGCTGAACCAGATCGAAGTCGCGATACGCGCCTATGACCCCTGCCTGTCCTGTGCGACCCACGCAATGGGCAAAATGCCGCTGGAAATCAGCCTGGTCGATGAAAATAACCAGCTGGTCGATCGACTCGAAAAACGCGCCTCTGGCCGTATCGAGCGTACTCGCACGGGTTAGGTTTGGCTTAAACGCAAAGACGCAGAGGCGCAAAGAACGCAAAGTAGGTTGGTGGTTTTAACCGCAGCGACGCAGAGCGTTTTAATCTTGCTGTAGGAGCGGCTTTAGCCGCGAACAGGGTAACTGGCAGTGCGCACCAAAAAAACCTCAGCGTCTCTGAGCCTCCGCGGCAAAATCAACCCATATGCTCTCGCGTCCTTTGCGCCTCTGCGTCTTTGCGTTGAAAAAGCATGCAAACATCCGTGAAACCCATTCTGGTGTTCACCTGGGGCAACCCATCGCGCGGTGATGATGCACTCGGACCCGAGGTATTTGACCGTCTCAGTCAGGAAAAATTGACCGGTGTCGATCTGCTGACTGACTTCCAGCTGCAGATCGAGCATGCAATTGATCTTGAGAGCCGACAAGCTGTCCTGTTCATCGATGCCAGCGCCAACGCTAAACCGCCGTTCGAGTTCTATGCCCTTTCTCCCTCTGAGGATCAGAGCTATACCACGCACGCAATGAGTCCACAGGCACTGCTGGCGGTATACAACAGGATAAACCGTCAGCCGCAGCCCGAGGCTTTCATGCTATCGATCCGCGGTTACGAATTCGGCCTGGGCTTGCCGTTGTCATCGGGCGCGGCTGCGAATCTGAGCGAGGCGATAGCATTCATCAGGCAGCTGCTGACCAATACTCATGTCGAGGACTGGAACGCGTTAACAACAGCGTAAACACGGCCGAGCGGGCAGGTTTTTCAACGCAGACGCGGAGGATGCAGTGAAATTTTTTGTTATGCCGATGCCAGCTGGTGCGGCATGTTGAAGTAGACAGCGGGCGAGATCTCCTTACCCTCGAAGTAAGTCGCCGTCAGCTCGCTGTTGATGTCGATCAGCACCAGCTGCACGTCATTGATGAAATCGTGCAAGGGACCATGGACGAGTTTCTCCACTTTGGCATTTCTGACTAAACGCTGAGCCCGGACCAGCGCATATTGCGGTGCCTCGTTTCGGGGCAGATTGCGCAGACATTGCTCCAGCTGATCAAGGCAATGATTGATTGCCCGGGGAAAATAGGCGTCCTGCAACAGATAACGCAGCACTTCGTCGCCGCGCACGCGCACATGAACATAACGCCGGTACATCTGATAACCTGCCAACGAGTCGAGCACGCTTTTCCACTGGATATCGCTGAACGGTTTCATCTCCTCGGCATGTTTGGGCAACAGGTTTTCGGCGCGCACATCAATTACACGCGAAGTCATATCGGCGCGCTCAATGTTCCTGCCCATCCGGACGAACTCGTAGATCTGGTCGTGGCTCATTGAAGCCGAAAGCTTGCCGGATATTAGATGGCACGAATCGATCACGTGTTGCATGAACTGGTAGCGTTCGCGACGCGTCAGCACCTTTGCTTTGTTCTCGATCGCAAAGCTGTTCAGATCATTCAGCGTTTCCCAAACAGCCCGGGGAAATATCGCTCGGGAAGTCCGCAGATTTTCGCGCGCGCCCGCCAGCGATTGCAGCATACAACCCTCGTTGTTCGCATCCATCACCAGAAAGCGCATCACATTACGTTCACTGGCCTGTTTGTGATACTGATAAAACTTTTCGGCGATCCCGGTAATGGAGACAATGGGCTCCCAGCCGAGTGCTGAAGCTCGCGGCATGTCGAGCAGAAGATGATTGTTGACCAGAATCAAACGCGCGGTATTCTCGACCCGCTCGACATAGCGGGCAAACCAGTAAACACGCTCTGCGACACTCGATAGCAACATGGTCAATGGCCTCCGGTTTCAACGATCCAGGTGTCCTTGCTACCACCCCCCTGGGATGAATTTACTACCAGCGATCCTTTTTTCAGTGCAACGCGCGTCAATCCGCCACGCGTTACGTGTCTGTTGTCGGCAGACAGTATAAACGGACGCAGGTCGATATGTCTCGGCTCAACATGACCATCACACAGCGTCGGCGCCGTCGACAGCGACAACGTTGGCTGGGCGATGTAATTGCGCGGATCCTTTTTTATCAGCTCGGCGAACTCGCTCCGCGTCTTCTTCGTCGCCGCCGGTCCTACCATCATGCCATAGCCACCCGATTCGTTTGCAGGTTTGACGACCAGGCTGTCGAGATTGGCGAGCACGTAGGCGCGCTGCGCCTCGTCAACGCAGAGATAAGTCGGTACGTTCTGCAAGATGGGATCCTGGTCTAGGTAATAGCGAATCATCTGCGGGACGTAGGCATAGACGACCTTATCATCGGCAACGCCCGCACCCGGTGCGTTGGCTATTGCCACATTACCTTTACGCCAGGCACGCATAATGCCCGGCACGCCGAGTACCGATTCCGGATTGAACACCTCCGGGTCCAGAAAAAGGTCATCGACCCGGCGGTAGATCACATCGACCTGAGCACGACCATTGATGGTCCGCATGTACACGCAGTCGTCGTCACCGACGAACAAATCACTACCGGCTACCAGCTCCACGCCCATCTGTTGTGCCAGATAGGAGTGTTCGAAATAAGCCGAGTTGTAAATGCCCGGCGTCAGCACGACAATGGTTGGAAAATCGGCCGGCCGCGGTGACAGCGACGCAAGCATATCGAACAGGCGGGTCGAGTAACCATCGACAGGCAATATGCTGTAATCTTCGAACAGTTCGGGGAACACACGCTTCATCACGAAGCGGTTTTCCAACATGTATGAGACGCCCGACGGCACACGCAGGTTGTCCTCGAGCACGTACAGGGTCCCGTCGGCATCCCGCACCAGATCGCTACCACAGATGTGTGCCCACACGCCAAAGGCGGGCTTGACGCCCATACATTGCTCTCGGAAATTGACCGATTGCGCGAGCACTTCTTCTGGAAAAACTTTATCCTCGATGATGCGCTGATCGCCGTAGATGTCGGCGATGAACATGTTCAAGGCCTGCACGCGCTGTTGCAGGCCGTCATCGGTCGTCTGCCACTCGCGCGCAGAAATGATGCGCGGGATGATATCGAAAGGCCACACACGGTCGATGCCGCCTTCATCGCTGTATACGGTAAAGGTAATACCCATAACACGCATCGCCAGCTCAGCCGCTTCGCGACGTTCGCGCAAGTCCGTATCATTGAGTCCGCGCAGATACTGCATGATCTTGCCCGCACCAGCGCGCGCGCGACCACTAGGGCCAATGAGTTCATCAAAAGCGCCCTCGGTTGAGTAGTCGTTCCAGGAAATGGCCATAGGTATAGATGCTGCAGACACAGCTGAATGTTGTAACATTTTCTTCATATAAAAAGCAATCTACGTGCCAAGCCTGAGTGCCAGGATCTACTCGAAGAACCGGCTATTTATGCACGCTCTGCGGGTCGGTGAAAAAAATCGTGCACCAGAACAGCGCCTCTTGTCGCATTAACCGCTCTGTTTGGGTGCATCCTGTTGTGCTGCGTCTCGCTGCATTCATGTCTGAAATGCTCTAATCATGGGCTTATCACTGCCACAGCCTAGCCCGCTTGTTGGCGTGTTTTTTGCTGGTGCACTAAAGATTTTGTATTCTACTTTTTTCAAAATAAACAATCGGAACATGACTCAATCCTTATCCTTCACCCGCCACGGTGACAAACTTAATTCAGACTTTTTTGAAGAGTACCTGG
>JARFQK010000030.1 GCA_029287815.1 Gammaproteobacteria bacterium | reverse complement strand
AGCTTACGGACACGAAGACTAGCCTGAACCGTGATAGGCACTTTTGAAAACACGCTGTATTTTCGCTCAGTCGAGTTTTCTCATAAGAGCCAATTCCTTATCAGTGCTCTATGCCGCCTGGTGAGAAATGCGGGCTAGCCCAGATGTTGCACAAGGGCGGGCTGGCCCGATGATGGTCGCTCGCGCGGAATGGTGTAATATAGCCGAGCGTCGGGCTTGTGCAGTCGCGTGCAGGTTCCGCGAACCCGCGCAGCCGATCGCAGCTGATGAGCAAATCCAGGGAAATCCGCTGTATAGGCTGAGCGCATTCAGCTGCATACAGGTGTGTCTGAGGCAGTAAAGATGATCGCCAGTAAAATATTTGACGGGAATTCATTATGAACACCTACGCAGCTACGAGGTTGTCACTGTTATTGGCAGCAGGAATCCTGCTCGCCGCCTGTGACCAACAGGAAGAAGTGCCAGAGCCTGAATTACCCAGGCCGGTCAAGACCTATGTCATCGGCGGTGGTGAGGCCGGAGAAATCCGCCGCCTGCCGGCAAGAGTCTATGCCAGTCAACGTGCCGAGATTTCATTCAGGGTGCAAGGGCTAATCGTTGAGCTGCCCGCGAAGGAAGGGGATCTCGTCGAGAAGGGGCAGCTTCTGGCGCAGCTGGATCAGCAGGATTACAAGACCAAAGTGAACGATCGTCAGGCCAAGTTCGACGAGGCAGAGGCCAACTTCGAGCGTGCTCAGGACCTGATCAAGAAAGACTTTATCTCGAAAACGGATTTCGACAAGCTCGAGGCCAACTACAAGACCGCCAAGGCCGATCTCGAACAGGCCGAACTGGACCTCTCCTACACCTCGATGACAGCGCCCTTTGATGGCGTGGTTGCCAGGCGTTATGTACAAAACAATGAAGAGGTGCGCCGCAAGCAGGCCGTGCTCGCCCTGCAGAACGCGCAGCAGCTGGATATCAAATTCGATGTGCCCGAGCGTTTGCTGTTGAGGCTGAAAAGTGTGGAAGAGCGTCAACAGCGTGATCCGGCTGACAGGCCCACGATTGCTTACGCGCGCTTCACCTCGAACGGACCACGCTATCCGCTGATCTTCAAGGAGATTGCCACCCGCGCGGACGCGCAGACCCGCACCTTCGAGGCGACCTTCATGCTCGATACGCCACAGGGCATCACCGTGCTGCCGGGAATGACCGCGGAAGTCCAACTGGATCTTGCTGCACTCTATGGCCCGACCGATCTCGACATGCTTATCCCTAATACGGCGGTGTTCGCGGATCCGAGTGGCGCAGCGCGCAAACTTGTCTGGGTTGTCGACCAGGACACCATGACGGTGCAGGCGCGCGAGGTTGAGACCGGCATGCTCGTGGATGATCGAATTCGTATTGTCTCTGGTTTGGAGGCCGGAGAGAGCGTTGTCACGGCGGGCCTGCACCACCTTGAAGACGGGCAGCAGGTCCGCCTGTTCACCGGCACGTTTGGTGAATAAGCGATGAACATCGCAGAGATCGCTATCAAGCACCGGGTGGTTACCTGGGTGCTGACTGCTTTCGTGATCGTTGTCGGTATCGGCTCCTATCAAACCATGGGTCGCCTCGAGGATCCCGAATTCACCATCAAGCAGGCCATCATCACCACAGCCTACCCGGGCGCTACGGCCGAACAGGTCGAAGAAGAGGTGACCGACAAGATCGAAACCAAGATCCAGGAAATGTCTGAGATCCTGCGGATCTGGTCGATCAATGTCGATGGCGTCTCGCGGATCACGGTTGAGATGCAGAAGAAATACGACCGGGAAACGTTGCCGGCGGTCTGGCAGCGTCTTCGCAACAAGGTAGCGGATGTGCAGCCGCACCTGCCGCCCGGCACGATGCCTTCGGTGGTTAATGATGACTTTGGTGATGTCTTCGGCATTATGCTGGCTGTGACAGGTGATGGCTACAGCTTTGCCGAGCTGAAGGAATTCGCTAAGTTCCTGCGCAGAGAACTGCTGCTGGTCGACGATGTAGCGAAGGTCATCATCCAGGGTGACCAGCAAGAATCGATTTATGTCGATGTTGATCGTTCGAAGATCACCCAACTGGGTATTTCGTTGATTGAAATCTTTGATGCGCTGGAACAAAAAAATGTGCATGTCGATTCAGGGCGTCTCAGGGCCGGTGAGGAATACATTCGCATCAATCCTACCGGGACGGTGGATACCGTCGATGCCATCCGCGAACTCGTCATTGGCAGCAGGACCCAGGAGGATGGTGAAGTTCGGCTGATTTACCTGAAGGATATTGCCGAGGTCATTCGTGGATACAAGGAACCTTATGATGACAAGGTGATTTACAACGACCAGGATGCCGTCGTCGTGGGTATTTCGACAGCGCTGGGCGGCAATGTCGTGGAAATGGGCAACGCCCTGGAAGCGCGTGTGCGCGAACTGGTGCCGTATATACCCGTCGGTATGGACATTCATCCGCTCTATGTGCAGTCGAATCGCGTCGAGGCTTCGATCAATGCCTTCATCGTGAACCTGGCCGAAGCCGTTGCGATCGTCTTCGTCGTGCTGATGGCGTTCATGGGCCTGCGCAGTGGCGCGATTATCGGTGTGGCCCTGGTGCTGACCGTACTGGCAACCTTTATCTTCATGAAGATGCAGGGGGTATTGCTGGAACGCATCTCCCTGGGCGCCCTGGTCATCGCACTGGGCATGCTGGTCGATAATGCGATCGTCGTCATCGACGGTATGCTGGTCAGAATTCAGAAAGGTATGGACCGCATAGCGGCCGCGAAAGAGGTGGTGGCCCAGAACAGTTGGCCGCTGTTCGGTGCGACCGTGATTGCCGTACTCGCTTTTGGTGCCATCGGCCTGTCCGAAGATGCTACAGGTGAGTACACGCGCTCGCTGTTTCTGGTGATATTGTTTTCCCTGATGCTGAGCTGGCTGATCGCGATTACGGCTGTGCCGTTGATGGGCGTCAGTTTTATCAAGGCGCCGCCTGCCGATGCGCCAGGCCAGGAGCCTGCCCCAACAAAATTCTCGGTTTTTCTGCAAAAGACCCTGGATACGACGCTGCGTTATCGGTATGTCACGGTAGCCGTTGCGATTGTCCTGCTGGTGGGTGCGGTCTTCCTGTTCGGGCAGCTTAAGCAGAGTTTCTTCCCGAATGCGACCAGTGAACAGTTCTTTATTGATATGTACCTGCCCAAGGGGACGGATATCCGAGCCGTCGAGGATTATGCGCGCGAGTTGCAGGATCAGTTGCTGACCGACGAGCGCGTGCAGGAGGTGACCACCTTTGTCGGTAGCCCGGCGCCACGGTTCATCCTCACTTACGAACCCGAGAAGAACCCGACGTCCTATGCCTTCATGCTGGTGACGGTCAAGGACTACGAGACCATCGACACCATGATGAAGGATTATTACAGCTGGATTGGTGAGCGGCTGCCACGTGTCAATCCACGCATTCACAAGATCAAGCTGGGACCGGGCAAGCCACCGGTTGAACCGACCTTCTATGGCCCCGACCCTGATGTATTACGCGGCCTCGGCGACCGGGCATCGAAGATCCTCAGAGATGCCGGTGCCGTGGCGATCCGCAGTGAATGGGGTGAGCGCAAACTGGAGATACAGCCGCTGTTCGACGAGGCCCGGGCCAGCAAGGTCGGTGTCAACCGGGAAAGTCTGGCGGTCTCGATGGAAATGAATTTCGAGGGCTACCGGGCGGGCACCTATCGTGAAGACGACGAACTGCTGCCGATCTACGTACGCGCCTCGGCAGAGGATCGTGCCGGTGCCAACGAGATCGAAAACATCCAGGTCTGGAGCAGCGGACTGCAAAGCTTTGTACCGATCAGCC
Organism: Gammaproteobacteria bacterium; assembly: GCA_029287815.1. Classification (GTDB taxonomy): domain Bacteria; phylum Pseudomonadota; class Gammaproteobacteria; order SZUA-229; family SZUA-229; genus JABDQW01. Next base: position 12,232 of record JARFQK010000030.1, on the reverse strand, counting down.
AGGTTATCTCCGGCTATCAAACGGAATGGGTGGATCCAAGCTCGAACCGCAAGAACCGCAAGCGCTGGTATAAAGTGTCTGCCGATCCCCAGCCAGGGGTTCTGAATGCCGTGCTGTTCGCGAAGGTCAAGCCGCAGATCGAGGCCATGGCGCTACCAGCCGGCTATGAGCTGGAATGGGAAGGCGAGTACATGTCGCAGACCGAGGCCCAGCAGGGCCTGAAAAACAGTATCCCGATGTTCGTGGTCCTGATGGTCCTGATCGTTGTGATCCTGTTCAACTCGATACGCAAGACCCTGGTGATCTGGCTGACGGTTCCGCTGGCCTCGATCGGCGTCGCCGTTGGCCTGTTCATCTTCGATCAGCCTTTTGACTTCATGGCCCTGCTCGGCTTCCTGAGCCTGTCGGGCATGCTGATCAAGAACTCGATCGTATTGCAGGACGAGATCGGTTTGCAGCTTGGGCGTGGCGTCGCTGCCTACGAGGCATTAATCGTCTCGGTGCAGAACCGGGCGCGCCCGGTCATTATGGCGGCACTGACCACCGTGCTCGGCATGATACCGCTGCTGCAGGACCCGTTCTTTATCGCGATGGCGGTGACCATCATGGCCGGTCTGGCTTTCGCGACGGTACTGTCGCTGATCGTTGTTCCGGTACTCTATGCCATCTTCTTTAACGTTAGAGCACCCGGCGAACAAGCCAGGCCGGCCCATCCGCAGACCGCTTAATAACTAAAAGGCGTTGAAAGTAGGGTGCGCCGTGCGCACCGGAAACCGGGTTAAGAAACCGATTTCGGTCTGATGGTGCGCACGGCGCACCCTACCCCGCGAACGTGTTTATTGTTTCGAAAAAAAACGGCGGCCGAAGCCGCCGTTGTCCATGAGCCACGTCAAATCAGACTGGCATACAGGGGGTAGCGAAAGCAGTTAGTCGTCATCATGATGGCTGTCGTCGTGGTGGCCGCCGCCATGACCATAGCCATGATCATGCCCTTTCTTTTTGCGGTTCAGCTGATTGTACAGATCCTCGCTGCAGATGCTGCCCTTGATGACCGCCGCTTCGTTTGCGCCTGTCTCCTGATTGAAATCCTCTTCCACCGTGCCCGGGAAGAAGATATGCCCCTGCAGCAACAGATCGGCACTGCCATCCAAGACTTTGAAGTCATGATCATCACCGTCTTTCTTGCCATGGCCTTTATGCGTTGCCATGCCCAACAGACTGTGCGTAACCGAGGCACCGACCAATGGCGCGTGCAGATCCTCCACATGCGTGATGCCAGCTGCCCGGGTTGCCATTACTACAGGTATCTTCCGCGCCTGTCGGCCCTTGCCAACGGTGATCTTGCCGTCAAAGACAGACACTTCGGTGACCCGTGGAAAAGGCAGCCCCTTCGATAGGAACGGCTGCGCCAACTGGAAGGTACAAGTCGTTGGATCCTCAGGATCCACGCATGAGTCCTGGTACCAGTTGGTCAAACTGGCGCAATACAAATCTGCTTTGAACTTGTGCCCACCAATAGTGCCAACGATGCCCTGCTGACTAGCCACACTGGAAGGCACTTCTCCTATCCCTGGCAACATTACAGTGTCCCCGGAGACTTCACAGTTGAAAAGATGGTCCTCTTTCGTAAACGGGTAGAATGCTTCCTGCAGCTCGCCATCCGCGTAATCCCTCACCGCACAGGCGCCTTTTTCGGTCATAAATCCAGGCATCATGTGAAACGGTTCGATCTCGACGTCCATGCAGTAATTCGCATGATCTCCAGCGAAGGTGATCCCGGTACTCGCGGCCAGAACTGCCAGCGCTAGTCCGCTGGTCGTAATTTTTGATTTTAAATACATTTGGTTTTCTCCCATTTGAGGTCTGAATAGTCTGTTAACGCATAAGATTTGAATAGTAGACTTCGGTATTACTCCTGAGAGCCGTCTCCTTGAACAATGATGCTACAAGCCACAAGCTCGCTGACCGATGTGGTGAATCAAACTGCTATTCGTAAGGACCAGAGTTGAACTCGGAGCGCAGCTGGCCCAGCGAGTGGTTATGACTGATTGTTGTAAAAAACCTACGCCTTCCGCTGACACGAGATGTTAATGCATTGGAGTCTAAGTCTGCAACGACTTAGATCGAAAGGAACAGGAATTGCTCGGGGCGCGTTACGCCTCGATCAATACCCACCCTGGCGCTACGCTTAAAACGCTGTCGTATACCGCGCAGCTGGTGCCACATCACAACCATGGTCTGACGCTGGTTCGACTTCAGCCGTTATCGAAAACCCCTCCGGCATGAACAGCGCCATGCTCTGGCCGGAGAACAGCAACATCAGGCTTGCTATCGTGAATCTGAGAAAGTCCATCTACGACTCCATTTTTGTTCCATCCGGCGAAGGCCTGGAAGGTTTATACCACAAAAGCAAATGCTTGAGAATCCACTACATCTTTCGGAGCCATCCGAAAAACATATGATACGGGCGAGCTCTATATCGAACCGGTGATCTGGTCGATTGCCTGCAAATAGCCCGGGTGCCCGGACGAAAATTACTGAATGTCGGTCACAAAAAATCTGGTCGCAACATGTAGGCCAACTGCCACTTGTCGCCTGTATTTTCCAGACAAAACACGGTGCCAGGCACGGATGCGAATGCGGTCTCGGTGGATCCAGTCAACAGCAACGAACACAAACGGGACACGAATGGCATATGACTGACAATCAGGATGTCGCCAGCCTGCGGATCGAGAGAGGATAAGAATTCTGCGGGATCGTCATTCGGGTTGAGACCGTCGACTTGCGCCGGCGCCGCCTCAATCGGAATCGTTTCGCCGATGAGTCGGGCTGACTGCTCCGCTCGCAGTTTCCCGCTGTGCAACATGCCAGCAATACGCACATTCGCATTATGCAGGTGCATGGCAACCAGTCGGATGTCACGCCGACCCTGTTCACTCAACGGACGCTCGGCATTCTTTTCTTTCGGTTCGGCATCGCCGTGTTGCAGGATATATAAAGTCAATTGCAACCCATCCAGGACAATCGTCGCGCTAGAAAGCTGTCACAACGGATAGTGCACACCCGTGAACGTGTGTTGTCAAGAAGTTTGGGGTTGAAGACAGCCCTCTGTCGGGCAATCGAACGGGCGAAAACAGTTATAGGGCAGCCGATCGGGTCGGCTGCCCAAAGTGGGGGGTGGATTGTCAGGTAGAACTAGTGTTTTACCGTTTCAACCGCTGCTGCTTCAAGGCGCTCATTTAAAACCATATAATCTCCGCCGGTCCTAAATCGGACGATGGAGAAGCCATGATCACTTACGCGCTTGATCTCAACAATTTGCCCTGTACTTTTTATCCTGGCTTTAGCGCCCTGTTGTAGATTTTTTATATCCATGTTTTTGCTCCGGATTTATTGTTCTTTTTCGTCGGGCAACCACCCTGAGCGTTTTATAGCATAATCCTGCACAAAGTTTTAGATACATATTGTAACTTATTGATTATATTTTTGTCACCTAATGTAACGCATCTTTCCAGCATGGATTCGACCTGTCACAACGCAAACGCAGGCTTTGCCCAACCTCGTTTTCGTACCAACCAGAATCGGAAGGATTGGGCTCATGTTCTGAGCCGGCAGCTTGCGCGATCCAGCGCGCCCATTCCGCCAATTGACTTGAATTTACTAGCATTTCACCGCTCGAGCTCGCAATATATCAGTGATGGGACGGTACCGACAACCAAATCCTGTGTCCTCTAAATACATAACATACGAGGGAAAACAGAGACTTACAGAGGAAGTGGATAAGCTGTGGAAAAAAAAGAGGCCGGAGGTCACGAAAGCACTGGCGGCGGCGGCTGCCGAAGGCGATCGTTCGGAAAATGCCGAGTACATCTACCGCAAGAAAGAGCTCCGCGAGATCGACGCGCGTCTGCGCTATCTGCGGAGACGACTGGACGGCATCGTCGTGGTCGATCGCGTGCCCGACGACCCGGATCGCGTGTTTTTCGGCGCCTGGGTTCGGCTCGAAGACAGCAGGGGCAACGAATTTGTATACCGAGTCGTGGGACCGGACGAATTCGATCCATCGCTGGGTTATATCAGCATGGACTCCCCGATGGGCCGTGCATTGATCGGCAAATCACTGCATGACGAGTTCACGCTGAGCCTGCCCGACGGCGACGCTGACTATGTCATCACCGGCATCAGCTACAAACATGCCGACAACCAAACACCATAATTAACTCAGAGTTCACAGAGACGCAGAGTGCGCAAAGAACGGGTGATTGTTGGAGGAAGCTGATGCAATCCTAAGAGGCAACCCCGCATTGCTGGAACCGAAATTCAGGCGATAATATTGCCATTTTGTGACACTCTTTGTGCATTCAATTATCCACGAAACGACCTCGCGGCCTGACAGGAAACATGGCTGCACGGCAATCGGTAGTCCCGCCGCGTCTGATCAGGGACTACCCGACGCACAAGTCTTCCCTTCTCTGTGGCCTCTGCGCCTCTGCGTTCTCTGCGTTCTCTGCGCTCATGGCACCTGTCGGTTTGAGGCACAAAAAAGCCTGCGACTGGCGCAGGCTTTTGGAAGGCTTTCAGCTGTGGCGCTTAGTAGCCGTAGTAGGGGGCACCACCACCATAGGGGGCACCGCCACCGTAGGGGTAACCGCCGCCGTAGGGGTAACCGCCGTAACCGCCGCCGTAGGGCGCACCATAGTAACCGCCACCGTACGGACCACCATAGCCGCCGTACGGGCCGTAGCCCCCGTAGCGGTAATAGTCGTCATCATCGTCAAAGACGTCTTCCATTTCTTCCATCCAGTAGCGTGGATCCCATTCATCGTAAGGGTTATAGTCGTAACCCCAAGGGCCGCCACCGTAATAATAGTCATCGTCATCCCAAAAGAACGCCATGCTGGTACCGGCTGCAGTCAGGAGAAAGACTGCCAGCAAACTGCTAAATAACTTCTTCATTGCGATTTCTCCAAATTTAAGGAATTGTTAAGCTCTAGTATTGTAGCTCAATCAAATTACCGAAAACATAGATGTAGATCAAGAATCAGTAATTTATTATATACTAATGCGGCTCGGGCCTAGCTCGCAGTTCTCTTCATATTCACGGGAACAGGTACAGGATTCGCGTTCGTAAACGCCGCTCTGGCGCAAAAATCGCAGCCATAGCTACGATTTTTGCGAAGTAACCGTAGGGTGCGCCGTGCGCACCGCGCATCTTCGGATTTTTGGCCGGCTCCGGTGCGCACGGCGCACTCTACGATCTGTCAAAGATGAAGGCCAGCCTGAACCATGGTCGGTATGCTTGAAAAACACATTGTGTTTTGGATCATCCGAACCTCCTAAATTGGGCCAATGCCTCGATCTAGAGATGAGGGGCGACGAACTCGCGCAAAAACGAGAGCGGCTTGGCACCGTAAAAGCGTGCTTTTTCCTCACCGTCGATGAACAGAATCACGGTCGGAAAGCCGCGGACCTTGTATTTTCCCGCCAGGCGCATGTTCTCACCGGCATCGACTTCGAGCTTGGCCAGTCTCAAACTGCCCTGATATTCGGCGATCAACGCTTTCAGCTTCGGCGCGATGACCAGGCAAGGCATGCACCAATCCGCCCACAAGTCGACCAGGATCGGCACGTCGTGTGATGCCGCTATCACCTTGTCGTCGTAGTCCTCAAACGAGACGTCGAATATATCCGGACTTGTTGTAGGATGATTCTGCATAGGGCTTCCCTATAGAATGTACGTTCGTGCAATCTTTTTCGGAGATGCCGATGAAACCCCCTCGAATGCTGCGAACCTGGGTGTCAGTGATCGCCATTGCAACAGCTGCCCTGGCACGGGCGGATGGAGCCACCTGGGTGCAAACACCCTACCAGGAACAAAAGGTGCTCTTCGATTTCTATTTCGACGAACCCGACAAGATCAACAGTGCATTATACTGGATACGCTCCCATATGAACCCATTGATGGATTCGCCTTACGACCAGGCTCCCGAGTTCATGCAAACCGTCGTCGTCATCCATGGCACCGAGATCGTTACCGTCGCCCGAAAAAATTATGACCGTTACAAAGAGGCCGTCAACCGGATGCGCTACTATGCCGACCTTGGCGTTAAATTCAAGGTTTGCGGCCTGGCCATGGAAGATTACTCGTACACAATGTCCGACTTTTATGACTTCATCGAAGTCGTTCCGTCCGCAATAACCGAACTCGCGCACTGGCAGCAACAAGGCTATGCGTTGATAACGCCAATCGTGATGGATAAAAAGTACACCATTGAACAAATACGCTGATAAGATTCAGATTTGAGCAGACAAACTCGAATATGAGCAAGATAACGATTGAACACAATGTCCCGCCTGCCAAACTGGAGGTCCTGTATGTCGATGACTGGCCTGTCTGGACCAAAGGTGTTTCCGAGTTCGATTGGGAATACGATCAGCAGGAAACCTGTTATATCGTGACTGGCAGCGCGATCATCACAGCCAAAGATGAGGATCCGCTTACGATCAATCGAGGTGATCTCGTGGTATTTCCGCAAGGCATGAAATGCGTCTGGAAGATCATCGAGCCGATCGAAAAACACTACAAGCTTGATTGAGTCGCAATATGGAGTTATGGGAGCAAATTCTACTCGGCGCGATGGCGATCTTGGTCCTGTTTCTGTTCAGGCCCGGCATCAAGGCCACGATGGAAAAAAGCAAAAACGCAGAGGAAAAGCACTGGGGCACCCTGGCCTTGCTGGCCGTCGTGCTGATTGTGTTTGTGATCTTTCTGATTTCGACGGTTCGTTGAGATCGAACGAACCGTTTCAGGGACGCGATTGCAACCGTTTCACGATGAGGTGAATGGTTGGCGCCTGAATGAACAGCGTAAACAACACGACCCCGAAGGCGATTGACTGGATTGTCCACCAGTAGTCCAGCGAGATCGGAATGGACAATGCCAACGCGAGCGCGACCGCGCCCCTCAGACCGCCCCAGACGATGACCGTCTGACTTCGCAAATCGAGCGGTTCTTTCTGAAAAAGCCCGAGCAGACTCAGGCTGCTGTAGGTGCTCACGGCCCTGGCGACGAGCACCGCAGCGATCGCGATCAGCATGGCTAGCCAGCGCTCCTGAAACATGCTCAACGTGATCGTAACACCCATGATAATGAACACGATCGCATTGGCCATGTGTCCGATTACGCTCCAGAAATGGTGGTTGGCTTTAGACTCGGCTTTGCCCGGCAGCTTGTCCTGCATAACCGACATAGCGATGGCCGCTGTCAGCGTCGACATCACGCCGGAGACCTCGAGGATGTTTTCGGCGAGCAGGTAGGCACCGTACGCGAGCATCAATGATAACAGCCCAATCATGACCGCCGAGCCCGCTATTCTGGCCAGAAGGCCTGCAATCACGCCGGTCACCAGCCCTGTCACAACGCCGCCCAGAAACAATTTTAGAAACTCGGTGATGGCATCCGACACCGCTATCGACTGCTCCAGCGATAACGCGACCGAAATAAACAGGCCGAACAGCACAATCGCGGTCGCATCATTGAACAAGCTCTCGCCCTCGAGCAGAACATTCAACCTGTCCGGTGCACCGATTTCCCGCAAGCGCGCAACGACGGCGACCGGATCTGTCGCGGCCAGTATCGCACCGGTCAGCAAGGCCGCAATCAGTGGAAAGCCGACAGGATGCGCGATCCCCAGGTACAGGCCGACGGCCGTGATCAGCGCTGTGAGCAGCACGCCGATCACCGCCAGCATCGTGATCGGGACAAGATTTTTCCACAATAGCGGCTTGTTGATGCGGTAAGCGGATTCGAATACCAGGATCGGTATGAACACAAAAAAGATCAGATCGTGGAAGTTGTCCGCACGAAGGCCCGTATCGATGCCTGAAAAAACCGCGACCTCCGAGGCGACAAAACCCACTATGACCAGCACACTGCTGTAGGGCAGGCGCAGCCATCGCGCTATCGGCTCTGCGATAAACGCCAACAGCAACAGTACCACCAGTGAGGCGGTGATTTGCTCGATCGACATATTAATTACGACACAGTTGCTGTTCGCCGGTTCTGCAGCCACTTCATCGCGAGGGGCAGCGCGGGGATCTGTCGCAGTTTGTCACTTCTCGAAGGACTGCTTCGTGAATCAAACGCTGTCGCTTGAACGATTTGAGTAATCGCGAGAACGCGGTATCATTATCGCGCACGGCCTGAGGCACCTCACTTCATCATGTTTGGACGCCCGTTCGTAATGGTGAGCAGCCCGCGTTAAGCTAAATCGGTTGCGTTAATTCGTCGGCACTGAGTGTAAATGGAAAAAAAACACACAAGTATCAGCCTTGTGGTCGCACTCACCCTGACCCTGGCAACATTCAAGGCCAATACAGCCGAGACTATTGATCATCTGGATGCACAGCTACAGGCCGCGACGGAGGACCGCGAGGCCGGCAAGATCTATGATGCAATCAGACTGTTTGAGAATATGCTCGCGACACACCCCTACCTGAATCGTGCCAGACTTGAACTGGCCATCGCCTATCATCAAGCCAGTTTATACTATCGGGCCATGGAACAGTTCCAGATCGTGCTGGATGACCCCGCGACTGGCGAGGCCGCACGCCTCGCAATTCGCGCTTACATGGACCAGGTGATCGATGATGCGATGAAACCCGAAGGATCCCATCATTTTTCGCAATACGTCAAAACGGGCGTGATCTATAACTCCAACATCAATGTCGTACCTGGCAGCAGCAACATCATTGTCAATGGGCGCGAGTTTTTTCTACCCTCTTCAGAAATCGCTTCACTAGGCTCAGACATCGTCATCAGCGCTTCGCATCGTTACCAACGCAAGCGACCGTTCGATGTCGACGGCGCGCGAACCACATTTGAGTGGCAGAGCCAGGCCTCGCTTTCCAGTAATCTATATACCGAAACCAGCGATTTCGATTTGAATATCATCAGTGCAGAAACCGGCCCGGCATTCATATCGCCGGGCCGATGGCGCGGTTCCCTGCCGCTCCGAGTTGACATGATCAATCTGGGTCATAGCCCTCTGGCGACCGCACTGTCGTTGAACCCGTACGCCAGCATCGATCTGGGCCACTACCGCAACCTGCTGATCGAATCGTCATTACTCCAACGAGACTACGATGATCCAATCAACGAGCCTCAGAACGGGAGCCTGGTAATGATAGGCGTCGGTTACAGCCGTCTGATCAATGACCTGAATAACGGCCTGGAGCTCGGTATGCGCTTTCGTAACCGAAGCGCCAAAGACGAGCAGTTTGCTTACGACGGTCTTACTCTGTACGTTGGCGGCTTTCATGCGGTGTCCGCACTGGGCAGCATCTATCTGAAGGTGACTTACCGCAGCTTTGCTTTCAAGGCACCGGACACGATAGTCGATGAGGCGAACACCACCGTGATCAGAAACGATCGCGAAAGCGTCGCCAGTTTCGGCTTCAATCGTGATGTCAGGCTGGGCGCACTCAAGAATTGGGCAGCCAATGCAGAAATGGCTTATACCGACAACCGGTCTAACATCGGTGCCTACAGCTATGACCGCCTGCTGTTGTCTTTGAGCCTGTCTCGCTACTTCGAATAGCGGTTGCAGCGGTGAACATCCGCAACCTCGCAAGCAGTTCGCGGCTGAAGCCGCTCCTACAGCGCCGAGGAACTCATTGGATTTTTTCCAGCTCCACGTTTTCCTCTTGGACATCAAGCTCGGACAGCACGCTGTACAAGGCCCCCTGCAAGGCCTCTTCAATCACAGGATGGTAGAACGGCATCTTCAACATGTCGAATACCGTCATACCCTGCTGCACCGACCAGGCCAGCAAGTGCGCAAGGTGCTCGCCCGATACGCAGGCCATCGCCGCGCCGAGTATGCGCCCGTCCGCCTTGTTGACATATACCCGCAGTATGCCCCGGTTTTTCCCAATAATCAGCGCGCGACCGACCGGGGCAAACTGCATTTCGGCAATCGCGATCGTCGACGGATCGAGTTCGTCGAGCTGTGCACCAACCGTCGCGATATCGGGATCGCAGAATGTGATTGCGAGCGCTGCTTTTCGCGTGAACCTGACCGCGCCCTGTCGAACTGCATTGTAGCCTGCAACGCGACCTTCATGCCCAGCCTCGTGCAACAGCGGTCGCTCTGCGATCACGTCACCGGCGATGTAGATCGATGATTGCCCGCACTGCATCGTCTCGGGATCGAACAACGGCACACCCTTGTCGTCCAGCGACAGAGAAGTCCGCTCCAGCCCAAGCGCAGCGAGAACCGGCATACGACCGAGACTGGCCAGCACTTTGTCGACAACGACCGCATTGTCTCCACTGACGACACGTATACCCTCTGCAACTTTTTCCAGCTCGGCGGCCTGCCCCAGCCACAGCGGAAATTCCTTGCCGATGGTACTGACGGCCAGCTCGCTGACCGCCGGATCCTCCAGTTTGGCGACCTTGTGCAGCAGATCGACGCCGGTCACTTGCACGCCGAGGCGGGACAAAGCCTGACCCAGTTCGAGGCCAATTGACCCCAGGCCAATGACCGCGCAGGACCCAGGCAGATCCTCGAGTTCGAAAAATTCGTCGGTGGTGATGATATGCTCACGGAATGACCGCCATTGCTCTGGAATGATCGGCTTGGTGCCCGTCGCGATAACCACGGCCTTCGCTTGAAAACGCTCGCTATCGACCTCGATCGTGTGGTCATCGACAAACTTTGCGTAGCCACGAATCAAATGCGTTTCATCCAGCCCGTCCGTCACGCCCAATGTTCTGTCGACGAAAGTGTCGCGCAGATCCTGTACATGCTCCATCACCGCCGGCCTGTCCAGGCCGAGTTGCTCCGCACCTTCGATACCCTCGCGCGAAAAAATCGTTCGTCGATGGTAATCGTCTGCGACCTGGATTATGACTTTTGATGGCATGCAGCCAACGCGCGCGCATGTCGTCCCCAACTCGCCGCCGTCGATCAAAACATAATTGTCGGTTTCGCGGCGTACTTGCGAAAGCGCGTAAAGCCCGGCACTGCCTGCTCCAATGATGGCGACGTCTACTTCACGTGACATAAACTGACTCCTCTGTAAAACGCGACTAGATTAACAGCAAGACCGCTGATGTAAAACCTAAAAGTCGACCTGAGCTTGCCAGTCGCCCAGATTGCGCGACAACCATAAAGAAAACCAATCAGGCACATAGCAAAATACTAATTGAACAAGGGCACGATGATGATTAATGTTACTGATAGAAAATCTAGTGTAGACTTTCTTGCCCAACGATAAATTTGAGAGGAGTAAATCATGGCACTAAAAGGCAGTAAAACCGAACAGAATTTGAAAGACGCTTTCGCTGGTGAGTCGCAAGCGAACCGTCGCTATCTCTATTTCGCAGCTAAAGCCGATGTTGAAGGCTATAACGACGTATCAACTGTATTTCGCTCGACTGCGGAAGGCGAGACCGGACATGCACACGGTCACCTGGAGTATCTGGAAGAAAGCGGCGATCCCGCAACCGGGCTTCCGATCGGTCCAACCTCGGAAAACCTGAAAGCGGCCATCGCAGGCGAAACCCACGAGTACACCGACATGTACCCTGGTATGGCCAAGACAGCGCGCGATGAAGGATTCGACGAGATTGCCGACTGGTTCGAAACGCTTGCCAAAGCCGAGCGCTCGCACGCGAACCGTTTCCAGAAAGCCCTGGACAATATGGAATAATCAAACCAAACCTCAAGGTAAGCACCGGGATCAACCGATCCCGGTGTCATCAAAAATTATGGCAACGAACCAACGCGAAGGCAGCTTAGAGGCCCCTACCAGACATCCGCTCGGACACGAAAAGGCCGAGTTCTGGGATGAAAACCAATTATTCGCTGAGCTCGAGCGAGTGTTCGACATTTGCCACGGCTGCCGGCGCTGCGTCAGTCTGTGCGGCTCTTTTCCAACGCTGTTCGATCTCGTTGATGAATCGGATACGATGGAAGTCGACGGGGTCAGTAAGACAGACTACTGGAAAGTCGTAGACGACTGTTACCTTTGTGATCTTTGCTACATGACGAAGTGTCCTTACGTGCCGCCGCACGAATGGAACGTCGATTTTCCGCATCTGATGCTCAGAGCAAAGGCGATCAAATTCAAGAAGGGGGACGTCAAACGGCGTGACCGGTTGATCACCTCGACCGACAGGGTGGGCAAATTTGCGAGTATTCCTGTGATCACACAAACCGTGAAC
>JARFQK010000381.1 GCA_029287815.1 Gammaproteobacteria bacterium | reverse complement strand
TTGAGCTTGAAGTTGTCGTACTCGCTGCGCGGCACGATCTCGCGATTGACCTCGACAGCAATGCGCTTGCCTTCCAAGCCCAGTGTTGCGATCAAGTCATCGACGCTGGCCTCAGGCTCGATCGAGCGTGGTTCGCCATTCACAATTATGTTCATAGTTCGCCAATTTTACACGATCTGACGCCGTTGCAGTGAACAACGACCGGATAGGGCGCTTTCAGCTGCTCATCGGCAAGGCGCCACCTTCGAGATAGGTCGCGCTGGTCGGAACGACCAGTTCGGTGCCAGCGGTTTCGATGATGCCCCGAATTCTGAGGTTGATGTCCTCGCGATGCTGCAGATACTCGGCGAAATCCCGCGTCTTGATGTGGAGAAACAGTTCGACCTCCTGCGCGTACTCGCCAAATTCCAGAAAGCGCGCGCGTGAGGTTTCTTCATTGATCGCTTCGTGTTCCTTGATCAGCCCACGAACGCCATCGAGCACCTCCTGCATTTGCTGGGCCGTTGTTTGCAGCGAGAGCCGCAAGCGTGTGCGATACAGGATCATGTCGCGCTGCGTCAGATTCTCGATGATGTCGGTGGAGAACTTGGCATTGGGTATGTGCACCACGGTGCGCTCAAGCGTACGCAGCTGGGTCGCGCGCAAGCCGATTTCCTCGACCACCCCCAGTTTGTCGCCGAATTTGCAGAAATCGCCGACACGGACCGGCTGCGAGGAATAGATCATGACCGAGCCGAGCAGGTTCTCCAGCGAGCGCTGTGCCGCAAACGCGACCGCAACGCCGCCGATACCCAGGCCCGCGACCAGGGTCGTGACGTCATAACCCATGTTTTCCAGCCAGCTGGTAAAGCCGATCAAAATCAAAGCGACCCTGAGCACCGTCTTGGCCGGTTTCAGCAATACCGTGGCATTACCTTGCCCTCGTTTTTTCATGCGCTCTGCTATCTGCGAGAAGATCAGATCAACGGCTCCGATCAGAATCCAGACCACGGCGACAATCAGCAGGGTGCCGGCCTCGAAGAAAGCTTTTGCCTGGAGCGATGGGGCGATCAGATCGAATGTTTGACGAAAAATCACCGCCAGGATCATAAATCGCAGCGGGCCGTTGATGAATTTCTTGGCTGAATCCAGTGGTTCTTTATTGTAGATCTGTAAGCCTTTGATCAAGATCCAGGTGATCACGTAGGCGAGCAGAGCACTGATCAGAATCAGGACGAGCAGAACGGCCCACTGCCATAGCTGTAATCCGGCGACATCGTACTGTGGAAACAGCAGCGACAGCTTGTCACCGATTTGACCATAGCCGTGCTCCTCGTTCAGCTTGGGTATCATCGCGACAGTCGCGTTCGATAATTTCCAGACGAAGACACCGTCGTCGCGTGGCACGCGCTGCATCAGGATGTCGACCGGGCCTTCGCTGGTCTTGATCGTCGTGATGCGATCACGATATTTGGGCAAGCCGTCATCGAGGTCGCCCTCGGGCTCATCGCTGATGGCCTCGTAATCGAGGATGATGCTTCTCGTCCCGATGATAAATAACTTGCGCGCCAGATCCAGGCCGTCCGCCTCACCCACGGTAAAAGGCAAGTTGCGCAAATCCATGTACTCGACAGCCAGTTCAAAGTTATAGTTTGCCAACGCATCGGCGAGATTGATCACGCTGGATCGTGGTGTCGAGCGGCCAAGGTCATCATAAGGACCTTTTGCAGACGCCTTCTCGGTGTCCTCAAGTGTCTTTTCCTTTTCCTTCTTTTCAACGATCTCTTTCAGCGTTGGAGTTTCATCGTCCGCTGACACAGAGACCGGTGCCAATAGCGACAGTGTGAAGAGCAAGAAAAAGCACACACCGAGCTTAGTCATCAAGCTTGCGCCCTGGCCCGCATTCGGCTGTTCAGAGCGCGAACAGATTTCATGCGGACAGACGGTAGGGTGCGCCGTGCGCACCATCAGCCAGCGAGATGCGAATCCGTCGCACATTTGGTGCACGAGCTTCCCTAAACAATGGCCCGCATGGACCGCCAGAGGTCTGCTTGCCCAACACACTGTGTTCTTGATCATCCTAAACGCTCCAATGGTCCGATGGCTCATCCGTATTCTACGCCGCCCGGATGGAATTATGGGCCCGCATCGTTTCGGCTGCCGAGGATGCGAAGTTATTTTATGCACGCGGTGTTGTATAGTGTCGGTTTTCAGCTCCAGCAACGCCTGCTCGGTGAATCTACGATCAAAAGGGGATAGCAATTTTGTCTGATGTAATCATCATTGGCGGCGGAATTATCGGCATGTTGACCGCCCGTGACTTGCACCATGCCGGCGTCGACGTGCTCGTGATCGAGCGCGGTCCGCTCGGCGGGGAGTCCTCCTGGGCTGGCGGCGGCATCATCTCACCCCTGTACCCGTGGCGCTACGCCCCTTCGGTCAACCGCCTGGCTGAGGCCAGCAAACAGATCTACCCCGCGCTGGCGCAGCAGCTGCAGGACGAGAGCGGCATCGACTGCGAGCTTATTACCAGCGGACTGCTCTATAGCGGGCTCGAGGAACAGCAGATGGCCGAGCGCTGGGCGCACGATTGGTCCGTCGAATTACAGCTTGTCACCGACGCGCAACGGATGCACCAGATCGAGCCTCAGGTCAATCAGGCATACGATTGTGGCTTGTGGCTGCCCGACATCATGCAGATCCGGAATCCGAAACTGGTCAAGGCTTTGAAAGGTAGTTTCGAAGCGCGCGCGATCAGGTATCTCGAGCATACACCGGTCACCGAGCTGCTCATCGATGCCGGCGTCGTCAAAGGCGTGTCGACCGCGAGCGAAACGTATCATGCGGACAAGGTCATCATCGCAAGTGGCGCCTGGAGTGCAGGATTCATCAAAGCCGAAAGAAATGTCGAGGTCGAACCCGTCAAGGGCCAGATGCTGATGTTCAGAGGCGAAGCGGGCATGGTCAAGCGCATGGTGCTCGCGTCCGGCCATTACATCATTCCCCGCAAAGACGGCCGCGTGCTCGCCGGCAGCACGCTGGAGCGTGCTGGCTTCGACAAGACCGTCACCGACGAGGCCACCGTCGAACTCCGCTCTGCAGCTACTGAAATCATCCCGGCACTGGCTGGACTCGAAATCGAGCGCCAGTGGGCCGGCCTGCGGCCGGGTACTGCGCAGGGGATTCCTTATATCTGCAGCCATCCAGACATCGATGGGCTTTACATCAACGCCGGCCATTATCGAAACGGTGTTGTCCTCGGTGCTGCTTCCGCCAGGTTGATGGCCGAGATCGTCAACGAGCAGGAGCTTTCCCTTGATCCGGCCCCGTATGCGCTCGAGGCGATGCACTGATCTAGCCCGCATTTCTCACCAGGCGGCGTCGAGAACTGGTAAGGCATTGGCTCTTTTGAGAGAACTCGAATGATCAAAATACAGTAGGGTGCGCCGTGCGCACCGCGAATCTTCAGTTTTGCGGCCGTTTCATGTGCCCACGGCGCACGCTACGTCCGTACACTCAAACCTTAGCTTTCGCTCCAGAGCGGCTCTAATGATCCTGGTTGGAAATGCGGGCTGATGTTGCTATGAATCTTGTCCAGCAAGATGCACTGCGCATGCGATGCAGGGATCGAAGGTATGAATCGTGCGCAGTAGTTCCAGAGGTTGTTCCCTGCTGAAAATCTTGTGTTCGAGCAAGGCCTGCTCGATAGCGCCGCCTTGTCCATCGGCATCGCGGGGACTGCCGTTCCAGGTCGTTGGCACGACCGCCTGATAGTTTCCAATCTTGCCATTCTCAATAATGATGTAGTGCGACAGTGCGCCTCTGGGTGCTTCAACAAGGCCGACCCCGCGTGCTTCACAAGGCCAGCTTGCCGGATCCCAGAATTCATTGTTGAACGTGTCAAGATCGCCCGATTCGATGTTGCAGAGAAGACGATCGTACCAGACAGGTAGTGCATCGGTTAACAGACGGGTCTCGAGATTCCTGGCAAGCGTTCTGCCCAGCGACGAGTACAGTGCCGGGATATCCAAATCCAGTTGCTGCAAGGCATCCTTCACCAGGTCGATACCCAGCTGGTTTCCACTCGCCATGATCATGTTCAACCTTGCCAGTGGCCCGGTTTCCATGGCTTTGCCATTCCAACGCGGGGACTTGATCCAGGAGTAACTGCCATCGACATCGAAGTCCTGATCATCATAGCCTCCGTCGGTTGCCGAGGGACCGGTATAGTTCGGTGAGGTCTCTCCGTCGTAGGGGTGCAGGGCGCTATCGTTGCCGACGGTATAGTCGTACCAGGAGTGACTGACATATTCCTGGATCTGCTCGGGCGCTTCCGGGTCGACCGGATAGAGTGTGGAAAGGTCGCGATCCAGTATGGCGCCCTGAGGCACGAGGAAATCGGTTTGAAATGCGGCGCCCGCTGCCGGGAATTCACTGAATGTCATGAAGTTGCCCAAGCCTTCACCGATCTCGGTCCAGACGTTCAGATCACCGGCGGCTGCACCCGGGCCCTTGTAATATTGGGCGAGCAGCATCGTGTCCGGGATGAACATTTGTTCAACCAGTGTCTGCATCTGATCGATTGCGTCTCTTACGGTTTCGAGACCATGCTGATCGACTGCGGTCAAACCGTCATAAAGCGCGTGGTTTCGAGCGCTGCCTGTGCTGTCTTTTCCGCGGACGCTGATCGCACAGGCTATGCCGCCCACCACCATGTTTGGATGCGGGTTGCGTCCGCCGAAAACCGCGTGCAGCTTGACGACGCGGCGTTGCCAGCCCAGCACTTCGAGATAATGTGCGAACAGCAGCAGATTGGCGTGCGGGGGCAGCCGGTACGCCGGATGACCCCAGTAGGCGTGACCAAAAATCCCCAGCTGACCGGACTCAACAAAGGTTTTCAGCTTTTGCTGAATCCCGGCAAAATAGTCTGTGCTGTTGTATCGCCAGTCACTGACCGAGCACTGCAGCCTGGCGGTGTCGGCTGGTGATGCCTCCAGTGCCGAGAGGATGTCCACCCAGTCCATCGCATGCAGATGATAGACTGTCTCTTATACACATCTCCGAGCCCACGAGACGGCACTAAGGATCTCGTATGC
>JARFQK010000328.1 GCA_029287815.1 Gammaproteobacteria bacterium | reverse complement strand
CTTCCAACAGAGGAAGCGTTTGACAGTGGGGAGAGGCCGATCAACGTGGGCGCATCGAACATCGTCTGGGTCGATCCGCCCGGTATTCCGGCCTCTGCCAACGGACCAAAAGTAGCCTATCTTTGGGGCGACCTTAAGCATGGTCAATCGAACGGAACCTTTGTCAAGCTTCCGACTGGATTTACGGGAAAGATACATAGCCACGGCTCGACCTTCCGCGGTGTGGTAATCAAGGGTCAACCACAGTACCTGGGAACCGACGTCAAGAACTTGGAGCCAGGCAGTTATTTCGGCTCGAAGGGTGAGACGGTGCATCAGATTTCGTCTAAAGCGGGAAAAGAGAGCATCATCTACGTGCGCACGGATGGCAAGTACGAAGTCATTCCGGCAATGTAGCCGCGCCCGACTCCCTTGCAGAACGAGATCTTGAAATGCTCAAACAAGCAAACAACACGGTGCACCAGACCGTCAACGACGAACCGGGTTTCCAGTCCATCAATCGGGGCTACAACAGCGTATTCCGTTCCAACCATTTGAGCCTCGGACTGGTAGTGCCACTGGAGACCTATTCACAAGGTCCGGCGCCTACTATGTCCCGACACCTGGAGCGCGTTCAACTGGCCGAACAACTGGGGTTTTCCGCCGTCTGGTTGCGCGACGTGCCTTTCAACGTGCCCTCGTTCGGAGATGCGGGTCAGATGTACGACCCCTTCGTCTATTTGGGCCTATTGGCAGGTCAGACAAATCGGATATCACTGGGTGTCGCCAGTATCGTCCTACCGCTGCGTCATCCGGCGCATGTCGCCAAAGCGGCTGCCAGTGTCGATGTACTGTCGGGTGGACGACTCATCCTGGGTGTCGCTTCGGGTGATCGACCGGAGGAGTATCCGGCACTCAACCTGTCGTTCGATGACCGTGGCGAACGTTTCCGCGACAGCTTCGACTATATCGAGCGCATGTGGGAGAACGCATCAGCATTCGAGAACACCTATGGCAGCCCGCACGGCGGGATGGACATGCTGCCCAAACCGACAACCAGCAGACTGCCATTGCTTATCACAGGCAGCAGCCAGCAGGATCCGGACTGGATCGCACGGCACGGGGATGGCTGGATAACCTATCCGCGCGGTACGGCTGCGCAGGCGCGAATCATCGGCGACTGGCGGGCACGCGTGGAGGCAGTTAGCGGCCCGGCAAAACCAGCAGTGCAGTCGCTTTACGTCGATCTGACCAAAGATCCTCAAGCACCACCACAACCGATCCACCTGGGTTTCCAATTAGGTGCGAATCATCTTCGCGCGTATTTGAGATCATTGGAGGAGATCGGTGTTAACCATGTGGCGCTAAATCTGCGCTTTAACCAGGCGGATACGGAAGAAACCATGCAACGTCTGGCCGACGACATACTGCCTGATTTCCCCGGGCCAGACTTCGCTGAGTAGGAGGACCTCAGTCATGACGAAAACCATCCTCATCACCGGTTCAACCGACGGCATCGGTCTCGAAGCGGCCAAAGTGTTGTATTCACAGGGGCACCACATCCTGCTCCACGGGCGGAGCGATACAAAACTGAAGGCGGCGGGAAAAGCACTCTCCGAGCTATCGGGTGATGGGCGTATCGAAAGTTACCTGGCTGACCTGTCGCGCATGGCCGACGTGGAAACGCTCGGCGAAGCGATTGCCGCAAATCATGAACAACTCGATGTCGTGATCAACAATGCCGGCGTATTCCGCACCGCCGACACATTCACGGATGACGGTCTCGACATTCGGTTTGCAGTCAACACCTTTGCGCCTTACCTGTTTACCCAGCGACTGCTGCCACTGCTTCGACCAGGGGCGCGCGTGGTCAACCTCTCTTCCGCTGCGCAGTCGCCAGTCAATCTGGAGGCACTGGCGGGACGGGCCAAGATCTCAGACCAGTTGAACGCCTATGCCCAAAGCAAACTGGCCCTCACCATGTGGTCCCGCACCATGGCGCATTTGCATAACGATCGCGCCCTGGTCTTCGTCGCAGTGAATCCTGGATCGCTGCTCGCGACCAAAATGGTGAAAGAGGGCTTCGGCATGGCCGGCAACGATATCCAAATCGGTGCGGACATCCTGGTCCGCGCTGCGCTTGCCGACGAATTCGCAAATGCATCAGGGAAGTACTTCGACAACGACAAAGGCCGGTTCGCTTCACCGCATCCTGATGGACTGGATCAAAAAAAGTCGGAAGGGATTGTGCGCGTTGTCGAGACGGTGCTGGCCAAGATTACTTGAGAGCGAACAAATCACAGATGGGAACGAGCACATTCAACAATCAAACCTGCTCTACGAAAATATCGTCGAGCCTGTGCATGATCGACTGAGGCCGGTAACTTTGCGAATGCTTGATTGATACCTGCAGGTGCCAGCCAGTGCCAATCATTGCCTGCCAGTGCCGGTCACTCCCACTCGATTGTAAATAAGCCGCGAAAAGCCAGTGTTGACGCGGCCTTTACGGTGGTCACAAGTGTCGATACCATGAAAACTACCATGATCAGGAATTGTTGAAGAATGGTATTACGATATTTTACTGAATAGCCAGACAAGTAAGCTTGGAATCCAGTGATATCGATGTCACACGCAGCGCAAGTACCAATTTGAACCCCGCTGCATACCCCAGCGTCCTCCACTGACAAGAACCTGGCCTTAGATCCAATATCAAATCGAACAGCTATCAGACAGCCCATCACAAATCGAAGACCTGACCCCTGACCCCTCGCCCATCCTCTTCGGCAAAGCGCTCGTAGTTATCATTCTCGTCCAGCACCTATTCAAGCAGCCAGTGTGTCTTGGTCTGCTTAACCGAAAAAGTGGTTTCGGTTTTGAAATCGCGGAAGATTCCTGCATTAAAAGCACCTTTCGGCAGACGCAGACAGAGAACGCAAGTGCCCCAGTTTGCCACATAGACGTGGGCATCAAAGTAACGCCGCATCCAGTCAACCCGATCGCCCTTGAGACCGCCCCACTGATAATCATTGACGAAACTGGTCGGTGTGATGTTTGCGCGAGACGAACACGCGCGCAGTTCGGCCATCTGCTTCGGGGTCAGTGGCTCATCAATGGCGATGAACTCGTAGTATTGATATTCACTCATCGAGATTCACTGTTTGCGAAGCAGAGTCTATCCATCAGTCCACGGAGTGAAATAACGTTAATATCATCACCCACAGAAAACTCATCCTCACCACCATAGAGGATATATTTATACCTTGCACCGACATCATCACAGGTTTTACTGTAATGTTTTACGAGCTTGGGAGCGACTCCATACTTGATCTCTATGGCCCAAATCTCAGACGATGGCATCTTGATCACCAGATCAATTTCTGCACCAGCAGCTGTCCGGTAAAAGTAGGTTTCTGCACGACCAGGCAGGATCGAGTGAATATTCTCGATGACGAACCCTTCCCAGCTTTTACCCAACACCGGATTAGACAGAAGCGCATCATAAGCATTTATCCCCAGCAACCGGTGCAGGATACCGCTATCACGCACGTAAAAACGGGGGGATTTAACTAACCGTTTCTTGACGTTTGCATGCCAAGGTTCAAGGCGTCTGACCAACAAAAGATCCGTCAGAATATCAATGTAATGAGTTACCGTTTTGGCATCGACTTCCAGGTTTGAGGCAAGCTTGGAATAGTTAACGGTTTCACCCTGAAGATGCGCCAACATCGTCCACAGCCGACGTAACCTTGTTGCAGGAACGCGAAAACCCATTTGCGGAATGTCGCGCTCAAGATAGGTACGAATCAGATTTTCCAGCCAGTCCATGGCCAACTCATCATCCGCAGCAAGATAGCTGTCTGGAAAACCACCCCGCAGCCACAGGATCTGCCTTTCCTGATGGTGACCATCAACTTCAACCAGGTTCAGGCCGCTCATCTCGAGATAACTAATCCGGCCTGCGAGACTTTCGGAAGACTGGCGCATCAAGTCCATTGATGCTGACCCAAGCAGTAAAAACTGACC
>JARFQK010000281.1 GCA_029287815.1 Gammaproteobacteria bacterium | reverse complement strand
GCCAGAAAAAGCGATCGACGGCTTTTCACTAAGTGCCTGTTATCGAATCTTTTTCGGGTTTTATCCACAGCTTTTTCGACGATTCTCCACGCACATATACACAAGATCTTGTGCTTGACTTGGCGGCAAACCACATTCTATAGTAGCGCCCATAACAACAAACACTCTCCGATCAAAGTGGAATAGCATGGAACTTACAACACCTATCACAGAACAGCAAAAACTATCAAAACTCAACGTTACCAATGCTGCAAACATCGCCGTAACAGCACCCGGTCGATTCAGGGTTATTCGCAGAAACGGAAAAGTAACCGCGTATGATCGCGAAAAAATCGCGATCGCGATGACTAAGGCCTTTCTGGCTGTTGAAGGCGGAAATGCGGCAGCATCCAGTCGCATTCACGAGATCGTCAGTGAGCTGTCCGAACAGGTCGAACTGGCGTTGACAAGACGCATGCCCGACGGCGGCACCTTCCATATTGAAGATATCCAGGACCAGGTTGAACTCGCCCTGATGCGCTCCGGGCATCAGCGAGTCGCGCGCGCCTATGTGATTTACCGCGAGGAGCATGCACGTGCGCGTCAGCAGCAAATTGAAACCGTTGTCGAGAGCGTTGTCGATGACAGCGCGAACAAAATCGATGTGACGCTGGCAGATGGCCGCCGGCAACCGCTCGACCGGGCACGACTGCAAGCCATCGTCGACGAGGCTTGCGATGGCCTGAAAGACGTGGACGCGGCCGCGATTCTCAGGGACACCGAACGTAATCTCTTTGATGGTGTGCCAGAAAAAGACGTGTCACGCATGCTGGTCATGAGCGCCCGCACGCTGATCGAAAAGCAGCCTGACTACAGCTACACCGCAGCCCGCCTGTTGCTAGATGACATGCGCACCGAAGCGCTGAGCTTCGTCTACAACACTCTGACACACGCTACTCACGCCGAGATGTCGGGTCTGTACGCGGATTATTTTGACAAATACATCAAGCGCGCCGTTGATCTCGAACTGCTGGATGCGCGCCTGCTGGAATACGATCTGAACCACCTGGGCAAACAGCTGATCCCAGAGCGTGACCATCAATTTACCTATCTCGGCCTCCAAACCTTGTACGACAGGTATTTTATTCACTCGAACAGGATCCGCTTCGAGCTCCCGCAAGCCTTCTTCATGCGCGTTGCCATGGGTCTTGCGATTAACGAAATCAACCGTGAAGAACGCACCGTCGAGTTCTACAAATTGCTTTCATCATTCGATTTTATGAGCTCGACACCCACGCTATTCAATTCAGGCACACTGCGCCCACAACTATCGAGCTGTTACCTGACAACGGTGCCTGATCATCTCGATGGCATTTTCAGCTCGATCAAGGATGACGCCTTGCTCTCCAAGTACGCTGGTGGGCTCGGTAATGACTGGACGCGGGTTCGAGGCATGGGTGCGCACATCAAAGGTACCAACGGCAAGTCACAGGGCGTTGTACCGTTCTTGAAAGTCGCCAACGACACGGCGGTTGCCGTCAATCAGGGCGGCAAGCGCAAAGGCGCGATGTGCGCCTACCTGGAGAGCTGGCACATCGATATCGAAGAGTTTCTCGAGCTCCGCAAGAACACTGGCGACGACCGTCGTCGTACCCACGACATGAACACCGCAAACTGGATTCCAGACCTGTTCATGAAACGCGTTGCCGAGGACAAAGACTGGACCCTGTTTTCGCCTGACGAAGTGCCGGACTTGCACGACCTCAGTGGTCAGCAGTTTGAGAAAGCCTATAGCCATTATGAGCAGCTCGCAGCGGCCGGCAAGATTAAAGTTTACAAGACTATCAAGGCCAATACCTTGTGGCGCAAAATGCTGAGTATGCTGTTCGAAACGGGCCACCCCTGGCTCGCGTTCAAGGACCCGTGCAACCTGCGCTACAGCAACCAGCATGCCGGTGTCGTGCACAGCTCGAACTTGTGCACCGAGATTACACTGCACACCAACGACACTGAGATTGCGGTATGCAATCTGGGCTCGATAAACCTGCCCGCGCACATCAACGAGAACGGCCTTGATACCTCCAAGCTGGAGCACACGATCAGCACGGCGATGCGCATGCTGGACAATGTGATTGACTACAATTATTACAGCGTACCTCAGGCACGCGATTCCAACCTGAAGCACCGCCCGGTAGGGCTTGGGCTGATGGGGTTTCAGGATGCGCTTTACAAACAGCGCATCCCCTACGCAACCGAAGGCGCTGTAGAATTCGCAGACCGCACGATGGAGGCCGTCAGCTACTTTGCGATCAAAGCCTCGACCAACCTGGCTGAGGAGCGCGGTCGTTATGCCAGCTTCGACGGGTCGTTGTGGAGCAAAGCGGTTTTGCCGATCGACTCGATTGATTACCTCGCAGAGGGCCGCGGCAGCTATCTTGATCTGGATCGCAGCAGCACTTTCGACTGGGACTCATTACGCACACGGGTCCAGAAAGTCGGCATGCGTAATTCCAACACGATGGCGATTGCACCCACGGCCACGATCTCGAATATCTGCGGTGTCAGCCAGTCCATCGAGCCGACTTACCAGAACCTGTTCGTCAAGTCGAACCTGTCGGGCGAATTCACCGTTGTGAATCCGTATTTGATCGAGGACCTGCGCGAACGCGGGCTATGGGACGAGGTCATGGCCAATGATCTCAAATATTACGACGGCAGCGTACAAATGATCGATCGCGTGCCCGAGGATCTCAAGCAGCTCTACCAGACTGCGTTCGAAATCGACCCCCGCTGGTTGGTTGAGGCCGCAGCACGACGGCAGAAATGGATCGATCAGGGCCAGTCATTGAATCTTTACATGTCCGAGCCCAGCGGTGCAAAACTGGATACGCTGTACAAGCTGGCGTGGGTACGTGGACTCAAAACCACTTATTACCTGAGGTCGATGGGCGCAACCCACGTTGAAAAGTCCACGATGGACACAGAACGTGCGAGCAAATTGAATGCCGTGGAAAACACTGTCGAGCAGGTTTCTGCAACAGAAACACTGAAGGCGTGCTCGATACTAGACCCGGACTGTGAGGCGTGCCAATGACCGAAACGCGTTAAACCTTCAGCCAGGCCGCAACAATAACAAAAAAGAGGCCAAAGCAATGAGAGCAATGCCGAGCATGGCCGCCAGCGTGGGGGCGGGGCCATGAGTCTGAAAGCCGAACTCAGACAAGTCCTTTACGATCTGGCATTGACCAGAGAACCGGGGCGCGATGAAGTTGCGCACTTTTGCCAGCATGCTGGCATTCGAGTCTGGTTTGTCAGAGCGCGCACGACCTGGCACGCCTTGGGGCCATCCGGTGTAAAACCCTGGTGGCTGATACTGGAACCATTACGCAAGAGGCCGGCGACTAAAGACGGCCGAAACAAAAACAAGAATGACACAACAGAGGTAATCGATAATGCTTAACTGGGACGATCCACTCGCTAAGTTCAATGAGCCAGCTTTCAAGCCCGAGCCGACCGAGCACCCTCCGCGTGCCGGTGACGGCCTGGTAACGAACGAGGCCCTGATGGAAACGGCGGGCTCTGCACCCGTTGTCGATCCGTTCCCCCCGGTCAGCGAGACCGCAGCAGCCATTGACAATGAAGTCGAAGTCGCCGAAACCCCGGTATCATACGAGGTCGAAGCAACGGAAGCCGACCTGAGTGGCACCGGTTTGGAAGATATTGAGATGGGCGCCGAGCGGATCCAGGTCGACGACAAAAAAATCATCAACTGCCGCGCTGATCTTAATCAGCTGGTACCCTTCAAATACGAATGGGCATGGCAGAAATACCTCGATGGCTGCGCCAATCACTGGATGCCGCAAGAAATCAACATGGCTGCGGACCTGGCGCTATGGCGCGATCCGACTGGTCTGACCGAGGACGAGCGCACGATCATCAAGAGGAACTTGGGCTTTTTCTCGACGGCCGATTCGCTGGTCGCAAACAACCTGGTGCTGGCGGTCTATCGACACATCACCAATCCAGAATGCCGCCAGTACCTGCTCCGTCAGGCTTTTGAGGAAGCGCTGCATACCCACGCTTATCAATACTGCGTCGAATCGCTGGGGCTCGATGAGGGCGAAATCTTCAACATGTACCGGGAGCTGCCTGCAGTCGCGCGCAAGACCGAATGGGCACTGCCATTTACCAAACATCTGGCCGATCCAAATTTTCACACTGGTACAGCCGAGAACGATCAGAAACTTTTGCGTGAATTGATCGCGTTTTACGTAATCTTCGAAGGTATCTTCTTCTACGTCGGATTCGCGCAGATATTGTCCATGGGCCGGCGCAATAAGATGACCGGTGTCGCTGAGCAATTCCAGTACATATTGCGTGATGAGTCGATGCACATGAATTTCGGCATCGATGTGATCAATCAGATCAAGATCGAAAATCCGCACCTGTGGACGCCATCCTTCCAGCAACAGGCAGTCAAGATGATCCGCGATGCGGTCGAGCTGGAAACGCAGTATGCGCGCGATACGATGCCGCGAGGCATACTCGGATTGAATGCGCCGATGTTTGAAGAGTACCTGCAGTTCATTGCAAACCGCAGATGCTCGCAAATAGGATTACCAGAGCAATACCCGGGTGCCGGCAACCCATTCCCGTGGATGTCTGAAGTGCTCGATTTGAAGAAAGAGAAAAACTTCTTCGAAACACGTGTTACAGAATACCAAACCGGCGGGGCACTGAGCTGGGATTGAATTGGGTTTAACAGGAGCGAAAAAATAACAAAAGGATTCAGGGAAAGTAATAATAAAAAGCCACGGAGGCAGGAAACTGTCTAACAGGCGGTGGCCCATGGGTCGCCGCCTTTTTTAATCGTCCGCTGTGATTCGCCGGCAGCATGAAAACAGAAAAATTGCACTGGCACGGCAACGTAAGGTCTTAACCCGCATTTCTCACCAGGATCACGGGAGCAGGCGCATGATTCGTGTTCGTAAGCGCCGCTCTGGAGCGAAAAGCGTAGCCATAGCTACGGTTTGAGTGAAGAGCAAGCTTACGGACACGAAGACTAGCCTGAACCGCGATAGGCTTGCTCGAATAACACACTGTATTTTTGATCATCCTAGTCTATTTCCAAAAGTCCAATGCTTTATCAATATTCTACGCCGCCTGGTGAGAAATGCGGGCTAAACATGGTGTTCTCAGTTTTTCGATCGTATCGGTATTAGCGAATCTGGTTCGGGCCTGCTGCAACAGGCGGTTGATCCGGGAATTTTTCCGAACGCATCTTGTCATATTTTTGGTAAAATCCCTATATGTTTAGGACACTCACGAGGTCGTTATGTCAGACGTACAGTACAACAATCAGTTAACCGATCAGATCAATGTCTCTCCTGAGGCTGCCAAGCAATTGCTGGCTTTGACTGAAAACGAAGAAGGCGTCAACGGCGTACGCATATTCGTTTCCGGTGGGGGCTGCGGTGGTATGAGTTATGGCATGAC
>JARFQK010000278.1 GCA_029287815.1 Gammaproteobacteria bacterium | reverse complement strand
GTATCAGGACGACGGCCTGGTCGTGCTCGGCTTCCCGTCGAACGATTTTGGACAACAGGAGCCCGGCAACGAATACCAGATTAAAACATTCTGTCGCATGACTTACGGCGTTCAATTTCCGATGTTCGCCAAAACTCGGGTGTCAGAACGTTACGCCGATCCGCTATACCGCGAACTCGCGGCAGCGGCCGGCACCTATCCCCGCTGGAATTTCCATAAGTACCTGATTGGTCGCGAAGGCAAGCTGGTCGCAAGCTACAGAAGCGGGATCGATCCGCTGGATGAATCGGTCGTCAATGAGGTCAGGCGTCAGATCAGGAAGTTCTAAATCCACAGATGAACGCAGATACACACAGATGTTTTGCCCGAACTTGGCTCGATCCTCAATTGCATAAAAAAATGTTGAGTATCCGTGTCAATCTGCGTTCATCTGCGGACTGGAATAGACAAGCATGGATGGATCTGGGTGTGACGTTACAACTGTGATAATGTTTGATGTCGCGACTGGGGCTATCGGCTCTTCGCTAGTCAGAGCAGTCTCGATTGGCAAGAGGTAAATCAAGTGTAACGACGACAGAATGGCTGTCATTCGCGCAAGACTCAGACCGCGATCAGCTCGAGGTGTTTTGGGTTGATGCAAAGACGCTGGCCGCAGCTCTGTTTGACCAGGTGGCCCTCGGGTACGATGCCAACAAAGGCATGGTAACTGGCGGTTTGCGCGCTCACCATCTTGGTGCCGCGGTTAGCCTGCACCTCCATGACGCGGCCGTAGCCGCTGTTCGATACCTGCCCTTGCCAGATCCAGCAGTCGCTGTCGTCGAGCTGTTTCGTCATGTCGTGCAGCTTCTGTTGTTGAGGTGTCATATTGTTCTCCGGTAGATATAAATCTAGATCGTGTTTCTGAGCATTAGTTCTTCGGGGTGGGGCGCCATGTAATACTGACTAGTAATGTACTCGTCAGGGTAGCGACGCAAGTGATGCCGCATCAAGGTTATCGGAACGATCAGAGGTACCCTGCCGTGCCGGTAGCTATCCATGATCTCGATCAATTCCTGTTTGTCGTCACTGCTGATCTTGTTCTTCAAAAATCCCATCACGTGCATCAGCACGTTCGAATGCCGTTTCCTCGATGCGCGTGACTTCAGGCAGGTCATGATGCGCAACAGGTATTCTTCAGCGACGCGGTTAAGATTCGTTCTGTCGACGCCGGCAATCAGTGGGCCCAGTTTTCGAAATTCGACTTCATCGTGCGCGAGCAGGATCATCTTGTGGCGTTGATGAAAGGTCATCAAATCGGTTACCGAAAGCCCGTTTGTCGTCATTTCCTGCCAGCGGTAGTAGACGAATACACGTTGAATAAAATTCTCGCGCAGCATTGGATCGTTGAGCCTGCCTTCCTCTTCCACTGGCAGCCAAGGCATCGCACGCATGAGTGAATCGGCAAAAAGGCCGGTTCCGTCCCGGGAAGGTGCACCGTTCTGGTCATAAACGCGCACGCGTTCCATGCCGCAAGACGGAGAGTTGTTCTTGAGAATGAATCCGGAGAGATCGCGCATGTCTTCGATGGCGCTTTGAGACCACTTGATCATGTCATCAGTAAGATCCATTTCCTTGTTGTCGGTGCCCGTCAGGCGAATACCGGTTTTGGTCCGGCTGAGCCGGATCGTTGGGCGCGGCACGCCGAGTCCGATGGCCATCTCTGGACAGTAGGGTCGGAAATTGAAATATTCAGACAAGGTTGAATTCACGTAAATATTACGATTGTGGCCGCCGTCGTGACGGACTTTGTTCCCCAGAAGGCAGCTGCTGATACCTAAAGTTATTTTTTTCATTAGCTTATCTGAGTCAGTTAGCTGGTGCTGATGGCGACTGGTTTCGTTGGCGCGCATTTTCACATTATTTTCACATGAAATTGATCGTGAGCTCACAATCGCATTGATACCATTTCAACACTAGCAAAAACCTGGTCGCTAAAAGGATCGAATTGATCTTAAATGATGGCGTAATTGTACAAGTAATGTACATTTTTTTGTAAAAGAAGTGGTGACAGTAGAAATGCTTAACCCGTTGAATTTTATTAATGTGAAGGTGTGCTGTGCGAAAAAGCTGTACATTCACCGAGACTGATGTATAATTTTTGTATAAGTCATGACGTGGAAGCCAGAATGACGAAGAACCAAGTTAACGAGAGTTTCCCGATTCGGACAGTGTCCGAAATTACTGGCGTGAATGCGGTAACATTGCGCGCGTGGGAACGTCGTTATGGCCTGATCAAGCCATCCAGGACGCCAAAGGGTCATCGCATCTACTCCCGAGAAGACATCCGCTTGATTCAGGAAATCCTGGAGCGCCTCTCGCTGGGCATGTCGATCAGCCAGATTACCCGCGAGGTTCTGAAGCTTGCGACCGTGCAGCCAGGCAACGACTACAGCATTTGGGAGCACTATGGCCAACGTATGATCGGGGCGATTGTTGCTTTTGACGAGCAGGCGCTGGACACGGTATATAACGATGCGATGGCGCTCTACCCGGTTGACATCGTTACCACCCACCTGATCATGCCACTGCTCGGGAAACTGGGCAGCCGCTGGCGGGACCAGCAAGGCAGTATTGCGGAGGAGCATTTTTTCAGTGTGTATCTGCGCAACAAATTGGGTGCGCGCTTTCATCACCAGAATCTGAAGAATACCGGACCTGTTATGGTCGTTTCCTGCCTGCCGGGGGAACATCATGAATTCGGCATTTTACTATTCGCACTGATGGCGCACAGCAAGGGTTACCGGATCGTGCTGCTGGGCAGCGATCTGCCGGTGGCAGAATTGATTCACGTTGTGAACAAAGTAGCGTGCCAGGGCATTGTGCTTGCAGGCGCAGCCTCGCTTGACTGCGCAACCGTCTGCGAATCGATCGAGACACTGACGCGGTCAGTCGATATCCCGGTGTTTATCGGGGGCGATGTCGCTCACGCATGTCACGCATGTCTGCGCGGAGCTGGGGCGCATCCATTGGGCAGCGACCTGGCACGCAGTCTTCAAACCATATCGGACCGACTTAGCCGGTTATCAGAAATCAGAGAGTAACAGTATGAAACAGAACCTTGCAGTAGAGCTTACAGAATCAGGCTATGTGCCGGATAGCTTGATCAGGCATGGTATACGCAAGTTGCTTCGCCAGCGCCTCGACGATATTAACGCGGGTGACCTCGAAAAGGTTGGCGTCGCAATGAATGCATTCATCGACGAGATGAACAGCAGCAACATCGCACTGATGCCGGAAATGGCTAACGAACAGCACTATGAGGTGCCGCCGGAATTTTACGCGCACGTGCTCGGCCCGCACCGCAAATACAGCTGCTGTTATTGGCCAACGGATGAGCTGGGCCTTGAAGGCGCTGAACAGGCCGGACTGCAGCAGACTTGCGAGCATGCTGAAATCGTCGACGGGATGCGCCTGCTCGAGCTCGGATGTGGTTGGGGATCGCTGACATTGTGGGTTGCCAGCCGCTACCCTAACTGCCAAATTACGGCCGTTTCCAACTCGGCGTCACAGGGGCAGCACATCAAAGCGCAGGCAGAGCGGCTCGGACTCGCCAATGTGCAGGTTGCGACTGCGGACATGAACGAATTCGATACCGTCGGTTCGTTCGATCGTGTGATTTCAGTGGAAATGTTTGAACACATGCGCAATTACCGCGAATTGTTCAAACGCATCAATGGCTGGCTGCAGCCCGACGGTAAATTTTTTATGCATATATTCGTGCACAGAAATGTGCCTTATTTGTTTGAAGACAGGGAGAGTTCGGACTGGATGAGCCGGTATTTTTTTTCTGGCGGCATGATGCCAAGCGACGACCTGCCGCTGTTCTTTCAGCATCACCTCAACATTGAAAAGCGCTGGCGCTGGAGCGGCCGCCACTACCAGCGTACGGCGGAGGCCTGGTTGAAAAACCTGGATAATCACCGCGACGCGGTGTGGCCGATATTAGAGCAAACCTACGGCCGCGATTTTGCAAAAATGTGGTTCATGCGCTGGCGTATGTTTTTTCTCGCAGTCGCTGAACTGTTCGGCTATCGCGACGGCAGCGAGTGGTTCGTCAGCCATTACTTATTTAACAAACGCTGAGGCGGGAGAGTACCAATGTCCCTGATGCTGCAAAACTTCTTGCTGTTTCAACTGGGATGGTTCAGCTGCGTTCTCGGTGGATCCAGTCCCAGCTATTACTGGGTCGGTGCTGCAGTGGTTGCGGTTGTCATCACTCTGCATTTGATGCGAGCCGCCGACACACGAGACGAGCTGTTCCTGATTGCGATCACGATGGTCTTGGGGACAGCATGGGACAGTGGATTGCTGCTCGTTGGCCTGTTTACCTTTCAGTACGGTACGATCATGGCCGAGCTGGTGCCATTGTGGATGATCGCGATGTGGGCTCTGTTTGCCACCACACTCAACGTGTCGATGAAATGGATGAAAGGTAGATACCTGCTCGCTGCAGCGTTCGGCGCGGTGGGTGGACCGCTCGCGTACTATGCCGGACACAAACTCGGCGCTGTTGATTTTAGCGACATGACGACAGCACTTTTTGCAGTCGCGGCAGGATGGACGGTCATCATGCCGCTACTGATGTGGCTGAGCGAGCATTTCAACGGCTACCGGCCATCTAGAGATCAGGTTTACGAGGAGGGCAGTTATGATGAAAGCATGGGTCAATAAGCTTGCTATTTCAGCACTAACCAGTATGTTCGCGGTCAGCACGGGGTTCGCAGCCAGCGACGGCCAGCAGACCTCGTCTTGGAAGTTTCAGGTGTGGCTCGATGAAACACCTATCGGATATCACCAGGTAAGAATCGACAGGACGAGCGACAGGAAAACGGTTCATACGCAAGCCAATTTCGATGTCCGCTTCCTGTTTGTGCCCGTATACAGTTATGACCACGAAACGCGCGAGTTTTGGAAAGATGGCTGTTTGATCAATATTGAGTCAAACACGGACGACAATGGGGATGACTACTACATCAGCAGCATACAGAATAAGGAACAGCTTACGCTCAATACCCAGGATGGGGTGAAATCACTTGACGGCTGTATCCGCACCTTTGCTTATTGGGACATCGAGTTGCTGAAGAGCGAGCGCTTGCTCAACACGCAAACGGGAGAGTATCAACCGGTGTCGATCAAAGACAAGGGCACTGATCTGTTGGCGGTAGGCGATTTCGAAGTCCAGGCACGTCGATTCACGC
>JARFQK010000249.1 GCA_029287815.1 Gammaproteobacteria bacterium | reverse complement strand
TATCATTTAGACGAAAACTAACCCCAATTCCAAACCTCAAGCAACTGCTATGCCAGAAATTAAGCTAAACAGTTTTCAACAACATATGAGGCCGCCCAAGCACGATGTAACTACAAGTGGGCGAAAATGTAAAGATTCTCGACCATAGCGTAAAGAAATTTAACAATCTCGATATCGTTCACAGACCCCCGCATCCGGGCAAGGCTTCAGTTCCTGACACTGACAGCAAAGCTTTGAAATTCGCGCTGAGGGATGTCATCAGCGCGACGCGCGATAAAGGCTTGGTGAAATGCTGAAGGCGTGCAAAGTTGCACCTTACTAGATGTGAGTTCCAGGTGACACCGCACAAACACCGAGTGTAGGCGATACCATTTTACCCTTCGTTGCGCCAAAAAGACTCAAACGGAAATATGCAGTTTCTTGATCAGGTCGTACAGCGTGGGCCTGCTTACCCCGAGAAGCTCGGCTGCGGGCGCTACTTTGCCGTCCACATGCGACAAGGCGCGCACGATAGCCTGTCGCTCAACTTTTTCCCTGAGTTCGCGCAAGTTGAAATTCATGTTTTCAACCGATGTCTTGTCCAGCTCAAGATCGGCCGCGGTCAATTGCTTGCCATCGGCCATGATCACCGCTCGTTTGATGCGGTTCTGCAGCTCGCGGACGTTGCCGGGCCAGGCATAACCTTCCATAGCCGCCAGCGCTTCTCGGGTAAATCCGCGTAACTTGCGGCCATGGTCCTCGTTGAATTTTTCGAAGAAGAAGCGGGCGAGCACGATGATGTCGCCTTCACGATCGCGCAGCGGTGGGATTTCCAGCGGAATCTCACTGATGCGGTAAAACAGGTCTTCCCTGAACTCACCATTTTCGATCCTTTCCCGAAGGTTCTGGTGAGTCGCGCAAACCACACGCGTGTTCACCGGTATCGGATCACGACCGCCAACCCGCTCGATCACCCGCTCTTGCAGAAATCGGAGCAGCTTGGCCTGCAATGCCAGTGGCAGATCACCCATTTCATCGAGAAACAGCGTGCCGCCGTCAGCGTGTTCAATTTTGCCTTTGGTCTGCTTGTTCGCGCCGGTGAATGCGCCTTTTTCGTAGCCGAACAGTTCGCTCTCGAGCAGGGTATCCGGAATCGCCGCACAGTTGATCGCAACGAATCGGCCAGCCTTGTTCTGCCCTAGATTATGCAGCGCGCGGGCAGCCAGCTCCTTTCCGGTACCACTTTCGCCCAGCAGCAACACCGTCGCATCCGAAGGCGCGACCTTTTCGACGGCCTTGCAAACCCCCTGCATTTGAGGACTGCAGGCGATAACACCGTCAAAGGGCTCGTGTATCGCGCCCTGAAGCAACCGCTGGTTCTCTGATTCGAGCTCCAACAGACGAAAGGCGCGGTTCACGATCAGACTGATGATCTCCGGTTCGAAAGGTTTGGTATAGAAGTCATATGCGCCCAGACCGACGGCTTTCACCGCATTCTCTTTATCGTCCTGTCCAGTGACGACCACAACCTTCGCGTTGGGCTCTATCTTGAGTATCTCTTCGAGCGTGGCGAGGCCTTCGGAAGGATCATCGGGATGCGGCGGCAGGCCCAGATCGAGGGTTATGACAGGTGGCTTGTGTTTTCTAACCTGTTCGAGCGCGCTCGTGCGATCATTGGCCAGAACGACGTCGTAGTTTTCGAAACACCACTTGATTTGACTTTGCAGGCCGGGGTCGTCTTCGACGACCAGGAGCTTATTATTCGTAGTCATTTAATTCCATTTGTTTGAATGCCAGGCATGAAACGTTTGTAGCACATATTTGACGAGTTGTCGAAATATTTTACAATTTTATACTAAATGCGCCTCAAGCGACAGGCAGACTTATCGTGAAGAGCGTGCCACGCGATGGTTTGCTCTCAACATCGATACTGCCGCCGAGCGCAACGATGATTTCCCTGGTCTCGTAAACACCGATCCCCATGCCCTTGCCCTTGGTTGTCTTGAACGGCCGGAAAAGCTGGTTTTTGATGAAATCCTCATCCATGCCATGGCCGGTGTCAGAGAACTTCAACACCACTTGCCCCTGATCGACAGACTGACTGATAACGATGCTGCCATCATCGGCGGTCGCTTCCTGGGCGTTCTGGACCAGGTGACCAAAGATCGACAACAACTGATTCCTGTCGGCTTTGACGAAACAATGGTCGGTTGCACAGGAAAGCACCGGCACGGGCTTGGCACGGGCTTGCTGCCTCATACGGACCAGCTCCTCCAGCAGCGGGATCAGATCGATACGACTGGAGATCTGTTTTTCAGGTTTTTGGCTGACAACGTCTAGCATTTTATTCATCTTGTCGACCGTGTTTCCGATGGTATGAATCACATCGGTCATGAACAACGGATTGTGCTTGTGCTTTTCGGCATTGGTCATGATCAAGGACAACTGCGCCACCAGATTTTTTATGTCGTGCACGATGTAAGTTGAGATCTTGTTGAAGCTTTCGAACTGTCGAGCCTCAGCCAACGCCACCGACGCCTTCTGCTGCTCGAGGTACGAGGCGACCTGCCGTCCCGCGGTCTTCAACAAGTCACTGTCCTCCCAGTTGAAGTACCTCTTGCGGGCGGCCGAATGCCGCAGCACGATGAACCCTATTAGCGTGTTGATATGAATCAGTGGCACGATCAACCAGGGAGAAATTTCGTTGAGCCATGCCGGCAACTCGAGGCGTCCGAGACGATTATAGACCTCGGGTTCTCTGTTCAACTCATCGACGCTGATGACAAACTCAAACGATTGCATAAACCGCACCATCGACCCGTTGCCCGGCTCCTTTACTTTGATCAAGGGCATTCGCCAGGCATCAACGCACTCGAATAAACCGTTGTCCTGGCGCAGCCACAGCATCGCGCCGGGACTCTCGATGATTTGAGCG
>JARFQK010000240.1 GCA_029287815.1 Gammaproteobacteria bacterium | reverse complement strand
GCAGGGTGCTCACGCTGTCAGCCATTTCAGACTGGTGCAGGCGTACCGCGATACCAGTCTGATGCGCATCGATATCGACACCGGGCGTACGCACCAGATACGAGTCCACGCGGCCGCCGCCGGTCATCCTATCGCTGGTGACGATAAATACGGCGATGCCGCGTGCAACCAGACGATGAAAAAACTGGGATTGAAACGGTTGTTTCTGCACGCCAGCCACATCGAGTTACCTGTTGGTGATGGCCTTTCAGTGCACGCACCGCTGACTGAAGATTTATCGTTGTTGTTAGAAAAACTTGACCGATGACAAAAAAAGCATTCCAACTCCTGGTATTCGACTGGGACGGCACCCTGATCAACTCGATCGAGCGAATCGTCGACAGTCTACAGCACGCCAGCCGTGAGGTTTGCGCGATCGAGTTGAACGAAGTCAAGGCGCGCGCTGTGATCGGCCTTGGCTTGCGTGAAGCCATTGAACAGCTGCACCCGCATCTCGACACCCGCGCTGTCGAGGCTGTTGTGGCCAGCTACAGGCAGAACTTCTTGTTCGACAGCAAGGTCCCTGAAGTCCTCTTCGATGGCGTCGAGAACCTGCTGCAACGGTTGGTCGCGGACAACTACACCCTGGCCATCGCGACCGGGAAGAGCCGTGTCGGGCTCGACCGCGCAATGGCGGAACACCAGCTCGGACATTACTTCGCGACAACCCGTTGTGCCGACGAAACTCGGTCGAAGCCGCATCCGGAAATGCTGCACAGCATACTCGATGAGCTGGATACGCGGGCAGACATGGCCGTTATGATCGGTGACAGCGAACACGACATGCGGATGGCGGGCAACGCCGGCGTCGACGCGATTGCCGTGACTCAGGGTGTCGAGCAAGCGGAGTCGCTGCTGATACACAATCCCTTGACCTGCCTTGATGACGTCACTGACTTATACGATTTTTTATCCCATAATAATCCATACAGCCTCAAACATTTGGAACCAAGCGAGCCATGAGCGAACAAGAACATCTCTGGGAAAGACGTGTCATTACCAAACTGGCACAGGCGAGTCTGAATGAACAGAAACGCGCGCGACGCTGGAGTATTTTCTTCAAATTCCTGGTGTTCGCGTACATCACTTTCGTGCTTTTCATGTTCTTGGAACCGGACATGAGCAAAGCCCAGATGGCAGAGAAGCACAGCGCCCTGGTCGAGCTTCAGGGGATCATCGCCGATGACGAAACAGCGAGCGCCGACAATATTATCAGCGCGTTGAGGAGTGCCTTCGAAGACGCAAAGACCAAAGGTATCATCCTCCGAATCAATAGCCCGGGTGGCACGCCGGTTCAGGCCGGTTACATCTATGATGAAATCGTGCGTCTTCGCGGACAATATCCGGAAACACCGCTCTACGCTGTCGTCAGCGATATGGCCGCGTCAGGCGGGTATTATGTGGCCTCCGCGGCGGATGAGATCTATGCCAGTAAATCGAGTATCGTTGGATCGATCGGGGTACGCATGGACAGCTTTGGCGTCGTCGAGGCAATGAAAAAATTGGGTATCGAAAGCCGCTTGTTGACTGCAGGCGAAAACAAGGCACTGATGGATCCCTTCTCGCCCGTCGACGAAGATGCCAGGAAGCATCTTCAATCGATGATTGATGAAATTCA
Organism: Gammaproteobacteria bacterium; assembly: GCA_029287815.1. Taxonomy (GTDB): domain Bacteria; phylum Pseudomonadota; class Gammaproteobacteria; order SZUA-229; family SZUA-229; genus JABDQW01. The sequence goes on along the minus strand of JARFQK010000240.1, from coordinate 3,139 downwards.
TCAACAGTTTATCGATGCTGTGAAGGAAGGGCGTGGTGAGCGCCTGCAGGAATCTGACGACCTCTTCACCGGCCTGATCTGGACTGGGGTCGAGGCTCTCGAATATGGTTTGATCGATAAGATCGGTAGTGCCAGTTTCGTCGCCCGTGAGGTGATCGGTGCAGAGGAAATCGTCGAATACAGTGTCGAGGAGGACGTACTCGAGAGACTGGTCGATCGCCTTGGTGCGTCGACCGCGAAGACACTGAGCAAGGCGTATCTCACGCCGCAACTGCATTGAAACAAGAACCGTCCTGAGAGATTTTTTTAACGCAAAGACGCGAAGACGCAAAGGTCGCTAAGGCGTCTTAAGTCGTCGCGCTGCGCGCGGCGCACTCGGCGGCAACGAGTCTGCTCCTCATTGAACAACCCTATCCTCCTCTGCGTCCTTTGCGCCTTAGCGTCTTTGCGTTAGATCAAAGGTGCTAAGGACGCTAAGCTAATTTGGTTTGGGTGATCGCTAAGATCTTATTGTAGGAGCGGCTTCAGCCGCGAATTGCTGGCGGGTTCGTGGAACGTTCGCGGCTGAAGCCGCTACGAGTAGTCTTTGAGACTGCACCAGCCCAAACCCTTTTACCTCTGCGCTCTTTGCGTCTTTGCGGTGAATTTAAACAGCCGATCCCCAGCTTAAGTGCCCGTATCAGCCCCATTAATCATGCAATGAGCTATGCTCATTGAATGATGCAAACAGTTGCCAACTGCTTGATATACATACAATGACTGGATCGATCCAGTCTGTGCAGGCATAAGCCGGGGGGCTCGATGAAACAGGGGATCTGGAAAAACGACTGGCTGGTCGGCGTGCTGATCACCCTCGTTTTTCTCCCGCTATCCTTCACGAACATTCTCCAGGGCCTGGAACGGGCAACCTACGACCTCGGCGTGCGTCATTCCGAGCGCGAGCCGAATGATAGTATCGCGGTGATCGCAATTGACGATCAGAGCATCGCCCATTTCGGGCGCTTCCCGTGGCCGCGAGATATCTACGCACGGCTGCACGAAATCCTGACCGAGGGTGGCGCCAAAGCCATTGGCCATACCTTGTTTTTCAGCGAACCCCAGATTGATCCCGGACTGAGGTACATCAACGACCTCAAGTCAGCACTCGAAAACAGCAGCGTCACCTCGGTCTCCGCGGACATCGCTGAACTCGAAAAAGCCATCAAAGCATCGCGCAAATTGGTCTGGCGCAAGAGCGACGCGAATGGACGTGCCGCGATCGATCGGATCGATAAAACGCTGGCCGGGCTGGCGATAAAAACCCGCTTAAGCAAAGAGATCGAGCGCCACACTGCACGAATCGAAGCGGCCGAGGCGGCACTGAACACGGACAGAAAACTGGCCGCGAGCATCGCGTCGGCCGACAACGTCATACTGGCGATGCAGTTTATACCGGGTGTTCAGCATGGCCTGCCGGATCACGAACTGCCGGCCTACGTGCGAGCGCATAGAGTGCCCGAGAACAACATCATCAACGACAGCCAAACAAACCCCAATAGCCTGGAACCCATCCAGACGGTGCAGGCGTTTGCGCCGGTAGCGCAACTTGGCGAGGCCGCATCCAGCATTGGCGCGCTCGTCTCGATGCCCGATGTCGATGGAGCGATAAGGTCTGAGCCTCTGTTGGTCAATTTTGCTGACGAGTTCTATCCATCGATGTCGCTGATGCTGGCTGCGAAAAGCCTGAATCTGACAGTGAACGATATCAAGGCCGTATTCGGCAGGGGCGTGAGTCTAGGTCGCTTACAGATCAGGACCGATGGTGAATCATTGATGAACACCTTCTTCTACAGCGCTGCTGATCGAAGCTCTCCGGCGTTTGCGGTCGATTCATTCGTTGATGTCATGCAGGGCAAAATCCCTGCGAGCAAATACCGCGACAAGATCGTTCTGATTGGTGCGACCGCCCTCGGCCTGGGCGACAGCATGGTGACGCCCATCGATCCGGCGATGCCGCCGGTGCTAACGCTGGCCCATTCGGTATCCAGTATCCTGAATCAGGATTTTCTGACCAAGCCCATGTGGGGTAACTATGCAACAATGGGCGCTTTTATGTTGGTGGCGATCTATCTGATGCTGGCATTGCCCAGATTGAGCGCAGCTGTTGGTTTTGCTTTCACGCTAGCCCTTTTCATCGCGCTGGTCGCGACTGAGTACATCATGCTGACAACGCAGGGAGCCTGGATCAAGCTGATGCTCCCCAGCTTGCTGCTCGCAGGCGGACATCTGCTATTAACGACGAAACGCTTCCTGATTACCGAACGCGGCAAGGCCCGCCTTGATATCGAATCCGCAGAAAACAATCGCATGCTGGGTTTGTCCATGCAGGGACAGGGTCAACTCGATATCGCTTTTGAGCGATTTCGCAAGTTGCCGGTCGATCAGTCGGCCCTCGAACTTCTCTATAACCTCGCCCTGGACTACGAGCGCAAACGCCAGTTCAACAAAGCCAGCTCTGTCTATGCTTACATGCAGGAATACAACAGCCGTTTTCGTGATGTGCCAGAACGTATCAGACGAGCGCGCGCGATGGAGCAGGCTGTTATTCTAGGTGGCGCTCACTCGGCAGCAGGTGGCAGCCTGTTGGTTGACAACCAGGGCGTCGAGAAGCCGATGCTGGGTCGTTATGAGATCGAGCGTGAGCTTGGGAAAGGCGCGATGGGTAGTGTTTATCTGGGTAGGGATCCCAAGATATCACGCGTGGTCGCGATCAAGACCCTGGCGTTGTCGCAGGAATTTGAAGGTGACGAACTGGAGCTGGTCAAAGCCCGTTTCTTTCGAGAAGCAGAAACCGCGGGACGATTGACACATCCAAACATTGTCACTATTTTTGATGCCGGCGAGGAACACGATCTTGCCTACATCGCGATGGAGTTCCTCAAGGGGACCGACTTGATCCAATATACCAGCAAACAAAATCTGCTGCCGATCAACAAAGTGCTCGACCTCACCAAACGAATTGCGACCGGCCTTGCTTATGCTCACAGCAACGATGTCGTGCACCGCGACATCAAGCCAGCCAATATCATGTGGGATCCGGCAACCGACAGCATGAAAATAACGGATTTTGGGGTTGCCCGCATAACGAATGCGAGCAGAA
>JARFQK010000237.1 GCA_029287815.1 Gammaproteobacteria bacterium | reverse complement strand
CGTTTGAATGTGCTTGGAGGATTTCCAGTAGATATCGACAACAAGACCTCGATCAATCAGCACAAGACTTTTTATGGTTTCATCTTTGAGACAGGGTCATTTCTGCGCTTCTGGGACATGAATCTGTTTTACTTCGACCAGCGGATCGATGGTCTGGTTGACCGTACCAGCGTAGGCACCGAAATTCGTTACAACGACAACAGGCGGTCGCTGTTTGGAATGATCGATTATGATCTGGAATTCGAGGACGTCAATATCCTGCAATTCAACGCGAACCTGACCCTGAACAGAGGGCGCACCGCTTACCTGAACGCATTCATGCGCAAGACACCGGTGTTGGCGCTCAGCAATGCCCTGATTGGCCGCCAGGAAGGCTCTATCGAGCGCTTGAAAGAGAACCTCAACGTAGAACAGATCTATCAATTGGCCCGCGACCGCACCGCTGATAGCCAGACGCTGACCGTTGGTGCTTCACAACCGATCAGCGCGAAGTTTCGAACCAGCGCCGATATCACTTTCTCAAGTGTAGATGGCACAGTCGCGTCCGGCGGCGTACCTGAAACGCCCGCCACCGGCACCAATTATTTTCTGAGCGCGCAAATAGTCGGTAATGACCTGATTCTGAAAAGAGATACTGGGGTTCTTGGCGCTCGTTATCTGAATACCAACTTATCCGACACGTACTCATTGATCGCCAACACGCGCATTCCAATGACCCGAAATTGGCGTATCAATCCGCGTTTGCAGTTCGACCTCAGAAAGGGCTCGGATGGTCGCTCTCAGACCAAGCTCAGAGGCTTGATCCGGACCGACTATCGTTACTTGAACAGAGCTCGTTTTGATCTCGAGATCGGCTACGATGACATCAGTGACGATATGAACGGGACATCGCTGGGCAGCAACAACCTATTCTTCACGATCGGGTACCGCCTGGATTTTTGACTCCAACGCGCGCATCCCGTCAACCAGTACGTGCTTACATGCCGGCGGATGCTCATCCTGGTAATAGCGAATATAGTCGTCCCAGTCTGCCAGCTTGGCCTGGTCACGTGCATCACCACGGCTAGCTAGCCGCTGTCGGCGAATTTCGGCCGGGCACTGCACATAATGCACTACTACCGGGCTGTTCAACCTGCTGGACAGCTCGACCGGCCAATGGGGATCCTGAATCTCTCTGGTAAAAGGGCCGACAATGATCACATCGTGAAAGTGAAGGTTTTCCCGCGCAATATCGAACAGCGCCTGATAAATCGGCTCACGATAGGTACGCTTGAAATAGCCAGAATCTCGATCATCGGGACTGCGGCCGGACTCGACCAGGCCAATTTTGACCAGACGCTCGCTGACGGTATCGATATCCAGCAGGGTCGCAGCGCCTGTTTCAGCCAATTCTCTCGCATGCGTCGTTTTACCCGAACCCGGTGCACCGCACACGATGAATGCTTTTGCCATGATTTCGGGTCGGTATCAGGGTTTGACCGCCAGTACCTGCACCACCGCACCTCTGCCGGTGTGCAAGCTGCCCTCAATCACCTCGCGCTCCTGCTCCACGGCATGAATGAAGTGCAGTCCGTGGAGCTCCTGGCGCAGCTCGGCCAGGGTCATCGTCAATTCCGGTACCGGTGGCCCGCCGGTTCCGAGTCCGACCTGAGCTGGCGTGTAGGCCTCGAGTACGAGCACACCCCCGGAACGCAGCCCGCCGACGATCTTCTTGTGCAGCGGTTTCCTTATGGCGGGGGGAACATGGGCAAAAATCGATATCACGGTATCCCAGCTGTCCGCCTCGACATCAAAATGTGCCAGGTCTGTGACTTCTGTGGCGATCCGGACCCCGCGCTCAGCGGCGAGTCTGGCGGCCTTTTCCAGGCCGATTGCCGAGGAGTCGACCGCCAGGACCTGATGACCGTGTTCGGCCAGAAATACCGCGTTGCGGCCTTCTCCTTCAGCGATGCAGAGTGCTTGTCCTTTGGGCAATTCTTCGATCGCACTCGCCAGAAAGTCGTTCGGCTCGGTACCGTAAACGTAATCGGATGTGTTGTACCGCTGGTCCCACATATCTCCAAACCCTCGTCAATGCGTGGTTATTTTTTGACCATTGTTGAAACAACGCCAAAAAACACGCCGGGACCACAGATTGTTCATAAATCTGTAACATATCCGACACACCCACGGGTTATAAATACGCATGATAACTTGAAACAAATAGAGGAGTTTATCATGCTGACAGAAGTCGATATTGAACGCATCATGGCGGAAAAACGCCAGCTCACCGAGTCCGTTGTCGACGAAAACGAATACGAATTGATCGATGACATCGAAGCCCTTGAACTTCCGGACGACGAAGACACGCCGGTCTCGGAAACCAACGGCCTGATCTAGCTCAAAACGAACCGCCTGACGCGCCGGACAGAGCCGTCAGAAATCAATCATTCCAAAGAGGCACCGCCTCTTTTTTTTTACCCGAAAAAACTCCGCAACACTAAATTTCGCTGCATTAACACGAACTTGGGGAGCTGCATCGAGGCGCCGCGGCTCTACGCAGACGATACGCGCACAGATTCAGCGAGCGTCATGACCTGGCATCAAAGTCATTTCCAGAACCGGGCAATGAAATAGACGATCAGTGAAAGCACCACAGAGATCACTACCATCGTGACAATCGGGAAATAGAAACGCACATTCTCGCCTTCGATGCGGATGTCCCCCGGCAACCGAACCACGACAGCAGCCCACTGTTGGCCAGCACACCAATGACCAGCAGGACGATACCAGCGATGATCAGCCATGTTCCGAGCGAATTTGGCATCACGAACAGCACGCCTCCTCAACCAAGCTCAGAATTCACCATCCAGAAACTGTGACCGTGTAAAACCTCGGGAAATCATAAACATACTCATCAAGCTCATGCCAGGTCTCAACGCCATCACCGTCAACCATAACTTCTTCGAGCTTCATGCTCAAGCCCAGCCTGTCGACGGTGTCCTGCAACAACTGGTACCCCGCGGTCGATGCGACATCCTCGGCGCGCAACGCCTGGAACTGCGACAGCTCATACCGGGAAAGATTCTTGTCGAGCAGCGTGTAGGTTATACGGCCCTTCGACTCAAATGATTGCTTGCCCGCATGCGGATAGTGCCCCAGCTTTTCCTCCGCGATGTCTTCCTCCAGTTTTTCGCTTATTGTTGTCAGCTGTTTACTGAACCATTGTCTGAGTTCAGCCGCGCTCTCCTGTTTCGGCCGGTGAAACACAGCCAACAACGCGACGCCGACAATCAAGCCGATGATCAAAATCGTATTCATATGTTCTTTCATGCTGATCGCCTGACTGAATGTGCCTAGCCCGCATGCAACATGCGGGCTAGATTCTCTCATTTATCGAGGCTGTTTCGTGGCTGCAATCAATATATATTTTCTCGTTTGATTGTATATAGTATGGCCCCAGCGAAAGTTCCGGCAACTCCGAGGCGAGCATGGGCGCAGCATTGACGAATTTTTTGAAAAACCTGTTATCCCCTAAAGGCCGTCTGAACAGAATCGGATTCTTCCACTCCTTCATTCTGATCCTGTGCCTGTTTATCCTGCTATCGATTCTCAACAGAGAATACATCAGTAACGCAGACGGTGCGCTAATCGCATATTTATACGTCAAGAGTCTACAGTCCATGCTGCTACTCGCACTTTGGACCCCCTCGATAATCAAACGCTTGCATGATCTTGACATCAGGGGTAACTGGGTCTGGCTTGCCTGGGCTGCACTGCTGCTGGACGCGCACAATCTGATGCTTTTGAACATCCGTATCGGCACATTCCTGCAAACGATTCAGCCGGCCCTGTTCCTTTTTTACGCGGTCGTCCTGGTATTTTACCTGGTGCTGTTCCTGATGCCGGGCAGCAGTGGGGTCAATAACTGGGGTCGTGTTCCCGAATAATCAACATCAAGACCGCCGTTAACCCGCATTTCTCACCAGGCGGCGTAGAACGCTGATAAGGCATTGGCTCTTATGAGAAAGATCGAATGATCGAAAATACAGCGTGTTTTTCAACAGTGCCTATCACGGTTCAGGCTGGGCTTCGCCTGCCCAAAATCGTAGGGTGCGCATAGCGCACCCTACGGTCTCTTCACTCAAACCGTAGCTATGGCTACGCTTTTAGCTCGAGAGCGGCGCTTACAAACACCAGCCCGCCTGTCTCACCAGGGGGCGGGATGATCACGCCGAGATTTGGATGCACAAAGGATTTTGCGAAGGAGTGGAATAACCTTGTGTATTGCCGACTGAGCAAAATTCTTTGTGCATTCAAAGATCAAGTGAGGGCTCGTCCATCTGGTGAGACAGGCGGGCTAACTCCTGCGCCTGCTCCCGT
>JARFQK010000195.1 GCA_029287815.1 Gammaproteobacteria bacterium | reverse complement strand
CTTAGCCGAATGGATTTAGCGTCATAAACCGCCTTCACTGCGTCGGCGTTGACATTGCCGTTGATTAACCATGGATCGCCGGATGCGTAAAGATCGCCGGCCAAGTCAACGCGGGTTTTACCCAGCAAGAACTCGGGGTGGCTGACGCTGCTGAATCGGACATATGATTCACTGTCCAGCTGGGTATGTTGGAGCGCATCGATCAACTCATTGCGGGCAGCTATACTGATCTCCAGGTCATCTACCTGGTAGCCCCCGATGCTCAATCGGTCGGTTCTCGCATTGACTTTAGTCTTTATCTGATCAGCAGCGGAAACGTCCAGCGCTATTCGGCCGCTTATTTTCTCGATGCTACCAATAGCTTTGATCTTTGTGAATGGTTGTAGCCAGTCGATAAGCGTTCCAGGTTCGAGCCAGTAGTCTCCATCGATAGACTTGTCGAGCAAGTTCAGCTTGAATTCACCGGCAACGGTATCCGCTCGTTGCGGATCGAGAAGCTCAGCCTCGAATGCATCGTTCGAAAGCCTCGAAATCATTAGCTTGCGTATAATCACAGGTTCGCCAGTGGGCGATGATTTCAGTAGGGAGAGCTCGGCTGTTATGCCATCGCCGTGGGTGCTTGCGCGAAGCTGTAGCGGCTTGTGTTCAAGTATGCCAAACGATTCACCGTTGAGGGACAACGCCTTTATCTCGACGCGATTGACAATCAGATACTGGCGCAAAGTCTGCCTGAGCGCAGCGATAATCTTTGCGGGCTCCAGCACATGTGCAACAGCACTGGTAACCGTTGATCTGAGGGTCTGATGGGACAGCACCAGCCTGTCAATGACAATGCTCTCGACACGACCCCTGGATAGCTGGGCTGCGGTGTAGTCCAAAGTCATGCTTTCGGCTATCAGCCTGAATCTGCTGTCGTCAGTGGCAACAGTGAAAGCGATATTGGAAAATCGGCTTCGACTAATACCCAGTTGGTCGATTTCGGTGGTTATATTGTTGAGTCCATAGCCGCGCATGGCTGAGGAAATAGCAATTTCGGCGAACTCTGTGCGTCCCCACCAGCTCGCCAGCAGCAATGCCAATAAGACAACAAGAATGAGGGACCGTGGCTTCATATTCGGTTGGCGTGCGGCGGCTTGATCGACAGCACGCGAGCAATCGTCAGGTGAGCGTATCTACGATCTGCGGGTTAACGATACCATACTTCGCTGGCAACTGAGTCTATATATTATCGCGTGCGGTATTGCCCGCGCGCGCTACCGTGACCCGGCTGAGAAATGCGCGGAAACGCACTGCTGTGATGAGTCGTGGTCATGGCGAGCCGCCATAGCGGCGTGGCAATCTCCTCAATCGTGTGCTGTCGCTGAACCACGGAATCCAGGCCGTTGAAGTGGCGGCATTTCAAGTTTCCTCGAGAACACGAGTTCTAAGTTCGGCGTTCGACCTCATCGCATAACTTGCGAAGTGAGACAGCAGTGGGAAAATGCCTTATGATTCTTTGATGAGAAATATTTTCGTTTACGGTTCATTGATGTTCGATCGTGTCTGGTGCTCAGTTGTTACCAATTACTACCCAAAATTCGATGCGCGACTCGATGGCTACGTTCGCTTGCGCGTCAAAGGTGAAGACTATCCCGGGTTGATCGAATTTGGAGGAGCGACGGTGGCTGGCAAAGTCCTGCTTGGCATCGAGCGTGCTGATATCGAGCAACTTGATCAGTTCGAAGGGGCGTATTATCAGAGAAAGAATGTCACAGTTCGACTCAATGGCAATAGGGTAGCCCAGGCGGAGACCTATGTTTTTCGCGACGAGTACAGGTTTCTGCTGAGTGACAAGGCATGGTGCGCGCAGGAGTTCAGAGAAAAGGGCTTAGTCAACTTCCTGGCGCGGTATCAAGGCTTTCGCCATATTCATGGTCGCTAATCATCATCAGGCTCAAATCTGGTGGCGTGAGTGCAGGTCAGCGCAGGCTTTCTTGGTACTTGGCTTGGTGTTGCTGCGACCGATACCTCCATGGCGGCCGATCGGTGTTGGCCCGGATGTGAAAGAATGCGATCTTCGAGCAACATCCGGGCCGGTTTGCTTGTTAGCTATGCAAAGGTGCTACAAAAGCGATAAGCACGTGGATTGCTCACTTCATATTTTTTGATGATGTCTTTTACAATTCCGCTACGCACGATATCATCGTGGCTGAACTCATGTACATGGACGCCGCGAACATCGTGCACACGATTGATCGCATCATGCAGGCCTGAGCAGTCATCGAGATCGGTCTGGCTCAAGTCGCCGTTGATAACAACGGTAGAGTTTTTGCCTATGCGCGTCATGAACATCTTGATTTCTTCAGCCGTGCAATTCTGGGCCTCATCCAGAATTACAAAGCAACGGTTGAAGGTCTTGCCACGCATATAAGCAAGTGGCTCGACAACAACATTTCCATTCTTCAATGCGCATTCGACCACGCCCCTGCCGGCATTGCTAATCAAACACGATTTGAACGCGGCGAAGTAAGGGTCAAATTTGTCCTCGATCTTTCCTGGAAGAAAGCCCAGGCTTTTCCCCGTTTCGACGGCAGGTCGAGTGAAGATGACTCGGTCAATCTCGCCAGCTAGCAGTGCTTCGGCAGCCATCGCTGCGGTGCAGTAGCTCTTGCCGGTTCCGGCAGGGCCAAGGCCAAATATCAGAGTATTGTGCTTGATCGCGGCCATGAAACGGGCTTGAGACGGGTTTCGGGCTTGGATCGGTTTGGGTGTAGCGGTGTGTTTGGAGGGGGGTGTGAAGTGAGGAGTGTTTGTTTGCAGTTCGATGACTTTTGGGTCTCCGGTCAGGTAGTCATTGTAGTGATAGTTATGTCTATTCTTATGCCTGCCATTCTTTCGCGACATGTATACACCTCGGACGAATGTTAATGAACCGTTGGATATCGTTGTGCTATCCAACGATATCTAACTTAACCATAGCAATTATATATGTCAATATAGTTACCGCCGCGATGAAAGCTATCGCGGGCCAACCATGTATAGAATTGTAACGGGGGCGGCAATGGCCAGAATTTTGATCGCGGGCTGTGGGGCAACAGGTGCGGCGGTTGGTTCGAGACTGGCCCAAAATGGACACAATGTGGTTGGGCTGAAGCGCAATCCACCCGCGGACCAACAAGGCATTCGTTATTGCCGGGTCGATCTAACGCGCGCTGCTGATTTGCAGGGCATGGATGCAGACTATGACCTGGTGATCTATATACTGGCTCCCGATGATCGCGCAGAAGCCTCTTATGTGGCGGTGTTCGATGTTGGGGTAGAGAACCTGTTGGCTATGTTTTCACGGCAACGCACGCACACCCGCTTCTTGTTTGTGTCGTCAACCAGTGTTTATGGTCAATCGCAAGGCGAGTGGGTTGACGAAGAATCGCAGACTGTGCCAGCGAGCAGTCAGGCGAGAACGATCCTACAGGCAGAACGCAGATTTCTGGCTTTCTCCCCAGAAAACTGTATTGTTCGGTTCTCAGGTATCTACGGACGCAGTCGTCCCCGTTTGTTGAATACCGTCATCAACAGCAAAGAGGTTCAATATGAACCGCCATATTACACGAACCGAATCCACTGGCAGGACTGTGTTCAGCTCTTATGCTTCGTCGCCGGCAAAATGATCAAGGGCGAGAAGCTGGAGTCCGTTTACCTGGCTTCGGACGACGATCCAGCGCCACGATGGGAGGTGTTCAATTATCTCGCTGACAAGCTGGGCATAGAACCACCGCAAAAGGCTATCTTGCCCCCGGGTGCTTCACAAAATAAGCGCTGCGACAATCGACGCCTGAAACAGCTCGGCTATAGCTTCCAATACCCTGGCTATCGGGACGGTTATGGCGCGGTTTCACCGTCGGATATTGAGCCATAGCCCGATTAATGAGGTGAGACAACTAGCGGTGGCATCGGGCAGTCGATGATCGCAGCGATAGCCCGGTAGAGTTCGACTTCCTGCACAGCGATGTATTGGTCTGCGGTAATCGCGACGGCGCAGGCTTTGAGCAAGCGAGGTTTCTCCAGCGGTTTCAAGCGTACGAGTTGGTCGAGTGCCCGATCGAGTCCGCTCAGCTTGATGCTGTTCTTGGGCAACAGCTCCAGCTCGGCGGCGTCGAGTTCGGCGCTGGCGCGTAAGAAAGCCTCGTGATCGGATATCCCTCGTTGCTTACCCGAGTAAACCAGCACAGATAGCAGCATCGCGCAGGCCTTTCTTACCTGGTGAAGGCGCAAATTCTGTGGAGTGGTGCCGGGCCGCTTGTCGAAAACAGGGTCGAGATGATGAAATACGGTTTTGCTGATCGACCACTCGAATAACGTGATCTTGCTGTCGATCGCTATCAGCGCGTTAAGATTCTGGCGGAACAGCGCGTACTGACGATCGGAGAGTTGATGCAAGCTCGCCAGCGCCAGATCGACAATTGCCAAGCGATGTTCTCTCCTGAGTTCGTGGCCGGCGCGCACCAGCTTCACGGTCTCCTCATATACGCCGGTATCGGCTGTTGATCGCAGTTGTTGCAACTGCGCATCGCGCATGTCCGTGGCCTGGTCCAATATCAGATAATAGACCACTGCGCGCGCGGCAAAGGGATCACCGACGGCAACAGTGAATGCTGCCGGCAAGCTGTGGATCAGTTGGTGGGCATAGGCGAGGTGTGATGCGGTGGGCTGCGCTGTCTGTTCGACAACGGTTCCGTTGGTCATGGCTGCTGCGATTGCGGCCATGGTTACCAGTTGTTGTCGATTTTGCGGTGCTTCCACTTCGGCTTCGGCTTCGGTTTCGCTGGCCTCAGCTGTTGTAACCCGGCTTGAATAATCAAACTCGCCATCCCAGTTGGGCTCGATGTTCAGGATCCTTTTTTCAAGAGGTGGGTGTGTGGCGAAAAGACTGTTCAGCCATGTCTTGATTCCCTGACTGAACAGCGCGTGGCTTATTTGCACCCCGGACGGGTTTTCGATAATCGAACCTGCTGCGTCGCCGCCGATACGCTTGAGCGCGCCTGCGATACCGTCTGGGTTGCGCGTGAACTGGACGGCGGACGCATCGGCGAGAATTTCGCGTTGCCGGCTCACCGCAGCCTTGATCAGATTGCCGAAGAACGTACCGGCATAGCCAATCGCAACCAGACCGAGGCCGAGTATCGCAGCGCCGCCGCTGTCTCTGGAGCGCCGTGAATGCGACGTGCTGTGCAGGATGTAATAGCCTACTATGCCGATCAGCAATATGCCGTGCAGCAGGCCGATCAGGCGAATGTTCAGTTTCATGTCGCCATTCAGAATATGACTGAATTCATGTGCGATGACGCCCTGTAACTGTTCGCGATCCAGTTTTTCGATCGCACCTCGGGTGACGCCGATGACCGCATCACCGGGTTTGTACCCCGCAGCGAAGGCGTTGATGCCGTCTTCCTCGAGCAGGTACACAGGTGGTACCGGTGTGCCCGACGCAATGGCCATTTCTTCAACCACATTGAGCAGTCGTTGCTCGTTGAAATCGTTGCTGCCATGGACCACCAGTTTCGCATCGAGTAGTTCGGCGACACGGGCACCACCGCCAGCGAGTGTAATTATCTTGTACAGGCTGCCCAGTGTGATTACACCAGCGACGGCGGCGGCAATGATCAGAAACACCCGCCAGTCGAGTTGCTGCAGCAGTAGCTGGGTGCTGAAGGTGCCTGTTTGCTCGAGCGTAAAATAGCCGAAAACGAACATGATCAGCAGATTGGTCAACAGGATCAGCGAAATCACCGCCAGCGAAAACAGCAGAATGAGGCGCCCCGTATTGCGACGGGCTTCATCCTGCGACTTAAAGAAATTCATCGAGCCTTGTCAGGGCGGCACTAGCCCGCAATTCTCACCAGGATCACGGGAGCAGGCGCAGGATTCGTGTTCGTAAGCGCCGCACTGGAGCGAAAAGCGTAGCCATAGCTACGGTTTGAGTGAAGAGCAAGCTTACGGACGCGAAGACCAGCCTGAGCCGTGATAGGCATGGTTGAAAAACGCGGTGTATTTTCGGTCATTCGAGTTTTCTCAAAATTGCAAATGTCTTATCAGTTCTCTACGCCGCCTGGTGAGAAATGTGGGCTAGAAGGATACTTTTGGTGCGTGCTGAATCTCGCTGCTGTCCTCAAACTCGAGCAAAGTGGCGTCCTGTGCATGGCCAAAGCTGGCCGCCAATACTACCGGTGGGAAGGATTGTTTGTAGGTGTTGTACTCCATTACGGCATCGTTGAATGCCTGGCGTGCGAAAGCCACTTTGTTCTCTGTGCTGGTCAATTCCTCGCTGAGCTGCATCATGTTTTGATTCGCCTTCAGATCAGGATAGGCTTCCATGACAACGTTGAACCGACTCAGCGCACCGGTGAGTGCATCCTCGGCGCCGACCAGCTGCTTGATCGCATCGGCATTGCCTGGATCTGCTGTGGCTGCCTCAAGGCCACTGATTGCGGCGTTACGGGCTTTGATCACGGAATCCAGCGTTTCCCGTTCGTGTTTCATATAGCCCTTGGCAGT
>JARFQK010000170.1 GCA_029287815.1 Gammaproteobacteria bacterium | reverse complement strand
GCCCTGGTAGGTGTGCTCGGCGTCCAGGTAGAAAGTCTGCCGGTTGAGGATTTCCGCGGCGGCGTGCTTGTTCCGGTTCGCCCAGCGCCCCACCTTGATCATGGCCTTCATGTAAGCGACGACCAGCTCCGGATGGTCGTTGGCCATCACGTCGGTGCAGGTGATGACGGCGGGGGTGTTGGCTACCTGGATCGTCCAGTCCGGGAGCTTGGACAGGTCGAATATGGCCTTGATTTCGCCCGTGGCCTCAGAGAGTTGCCCCAATTGCCCCATCTGGTTGTAGATGGCATCGACGGTCCCGTCGAGCAGCGCCTTCTCCAGCGGGCGGAAAGCGTAATCATGCTTGTGGTCACGCCTCATCCATAATTCGGACGGGTTGTTCATTGGCGGGGTCAGCATCTCCGGCTTGTCATACCAGTCGTCGGGATAGGGGAACTCGACGAGCTCGATGTCATCCATGGTCATGTCGTTGAGCATCAGGATGTTCTCGATGCCCATGTGTTCCTGGATGCGCCACCAGTCGTTCTTGATGGTGTTCAGGCTCTTGGTGATGCCGATCTTCTTGCCTTTCAGGTCCTTCACGCGGAAGATCTTGTCGCGGGCGCGCACCTGCATCACCCCACCCTCGTAGACCCACGTCGCGCCCAGCAGCACGGTGCGGCGGAGGTCGGCGTGGACGTGGATCGCCGGGTTGAGGCCGCCGAACCGGATCAAGTTGTCGAGGTTGTGGATGTAGTGCGGGTACCAGTTGTTCTCGGGTGCGTGGCGGAAGTAGTTGTATTCGACACCGATCTTCTTGAGCTCCTCACGGCACCATCCCAGTTCCTGGTCGACGTTGTTGGCGGATACCATCGGGCAGTTAGTGAACCACACTTCTTTCCAGTTCAACGGTACCGTGGTAGATGTTCTTTCTTTAGTAGACATGCTTATCTCCTTGCTTGAAAGATCTCAGGGGGCGCAGCAGGTCGTGTCCCGCTGCATTTTTCTTCGTTAACCATAAAGGCATTCTTCAATTCATTCTGTTGCTCTTCATCGGGCTAGCCGGGGTCGCACATCACATAGTGCGGACACTTAAAGATCAGTCACCGGCCTCCGATGAAGAGCGTCTTAAGCTACGGATCGCAGGGAGCCTAATCGAACTGGCGCGTCTTGTACTCCTCCTTGAGCGCCTTGTCGTACTTCAGCACCTTGATCTCTCCGAAGTCTTTGCTGTAGAGCGGGTAACCTTTCTCGGCCCAGCCAGCGATGCCGCCAAGGACGAGGTAGACGTTCTTGTAACCATACCGGTAGAGGAAAGAAGTAAAATACGTGGCACGATGCTGACTGCGGCAGAAAACCCAGATCTCGGTATTCGGGTCGGGCCAGTGCTTCGGTACAAGATACGGGTTACCGGAATCGATGTTGTTCGCATCCCGAAGGTGGCCCGCATAGAATTCAGCGCCCGTGCGAATGTCGAGAATGACGGCATCGCTTTTCTTCTCCTGGACCTCACGCCACTTCTTGTAGAGATCATCAACGGTAACGATGTGGTCCTGCGGAATGAGTGCCTGCAGTTCTGCAAAGACCTTCTTCTCTTCGTCAGCCGGTGCCGCTAAGCACAGCATGGGAACAAGCAGGATGGTGGCAACGGTGAGACTCGACAACCATTTTGTGATCATTGTTGGTTCCTCTTATCAATTTAAGGCATCCTAAATCACGCAAGGCTACACGAGTGTCACCCTGCTTCGAATACATTTATCGCGTGCGAATCTATCATTTTGATTTACATTGTGATGGACATATCCGGACGCTGACTGGACATTTCAAGACAGGGCAACTTATCCTTCTTGATCAAGATCAATAAACAGGCAAACAGACACATGACACGATCTAGGGCAGAACCCACACACCTGGAATCAACAGTGCGCATCGGCACCATAATGGCCCTTCCGGCGGCTCTCCGGAGCCTGGGCGCAAACCCGGTTGAGTTGTTGGCCGAGGCGGGGTTTGACCTCACGCTGCTCGACAACCCCGATAACCGGATTTCCTACGTGGCCCGGAACCACCTGTTCGCGCATTGCGTGGCAAGGACCGGTTGCCAACACCTGGGGCTCCTGGTCGGCCGGCAAACCGGCCTGGACTCCCTGGGGATGGCGGGCTTGCTGGCGAAATACTCGCCTGACGTGGGTACGGCCTTGCGCAACCTCGTGCGCTGTCTGCATCTTCACGTACGCGGTGCGGTGACAAGCCTGGAGACGGACGGTGACACGGCAAGTCTGAGCTACGAAATCTATCAACCCGGTGTCGAGGCAACCACTCAGATCGGGGATGGTGCGCTAGCTATTATGTACAACATCATGCGCACGCTGTGCGGCCCCGATTGGAAGCCTGCCGAGGTCCAGTTTGCCCACCGCAAGCCGGACAATATCGGGCCGTTCCGCCAGTTCTTCCGATCCCCCCTGCGCTTTGATACCGAGCGGAACGCGGTGGTGTTCGCTGCCGAGTGGTTGGATCTTCGCTTGCCCGAAATCGATCCCGAGCTGCGCCGTTTGCTGCAGCAACAGATCGATGTGCTCGAGATCAGGTACGGCGACGACTTGCCGGGGCAGGTACGGAGTGTGCTGCGAACGGCGCTCCTGACAGGCCATGCCAGATCAGACCAGATCGCCGCGCTCTTCTCGATACACAGCCGCACGCTGAGTCGCCGCCTGAAAGATTTCGGCACGAGTTTTCAGGAACTCCAGGATGAGGGCCGCTTCGAGATCGCGCGACAGCTGCTCGAGGACACTCGATTGGAGGTGAGCCAGATCGCAGTGACGCTCGACTATGCCGATGCGAGTGCCTTCACACGCGCATTCAGGCGCTGGAGCGGCACCACCCCCGCCCAATGGCGGAAGAATCGAAAGACTGCGAACTTGCGCATGAAGTGAATTTCGCTGCACCTGGCCATCACGCCAGGTTACATAGCTCAAGTGATATTATTAAACCAGTCATAGATTCCGTCGAAAATGACCG
>JARFQK010000122.1 GCA_029287815.1 Gammaproteobacteria bacterium | reverse complement strand
GTCCATGGTCTCAGCGCCGAGCAGCGCATCGATCTCTGGTCCTACGTCAATCAGTACCGCAACTGGCTCAGCATGGTCGATGCGACCTATGGCAGCGCGGTGTTTTTACCGATGAGCGATGAGGCGAGGTACAGCGTCAGTATCAGTCGCAACGGCCTGGTCGCGCGTCCTGACAACGATGTTGCGCGCAGGGCCGTGGGCAATTGGATCGGCTTCTGACGCCAAATTGATCACTTTCCAGCAGACAAACCGACCAGCGGCAACAGCGGCTTTTCGCCAAGTCATTAATTCTAATCTGTTTATTGGCTTGCTCGCGTCATTTTATCGTTACAAGTTCGTAACATTTTCGTAATATTTTGTAATCATACTTCCCGTACTTGTGAATTCATTCAATTTTCAGAGGAAATTATGAACAGAAAAATTCTGGCCCTGGCATCAGCGGCGACGATCTGTTTCTCGACCCTGGCGTATTCGGCTGCGCGCGACTACATCTCCATCGTCGGATCTTCGACGGTCTACCCGTTCGCAACCGTCGTTGCCGAGACCTTCGGCAAAAACACCAAATTCAAAACACCGAAGATCGAGTCCACCGGTTCCGGTGGCGGGATGAAGCTGTTCTGTGCCGGTGTCGGGGTTGAGCATCCCGATATCACCAATTCATCGCGTCGCATCAAGAAATCGGAATTCGATATGTGCCAGAAGAATGGCGTCAAGGATATCATCGAAGTCAAAATCGGCTATGACGGTATCGCGGTTGCGAATTCGAAAAAAGCCAAGCGTATGGAGCTGACCCGCAAGGACCTCTTCCTGGCGCTGGCCAAAGAAGTACCCGACCCGAAGGGCGGTGAAAAACTGGTCAAGAATCCGTACAAAACCTGGAAGGATGTGAACCCGAGCTTGCCGAACACCAAGATCGAAGTGCTCGGACCTCCGCCAACCTCGGGTACGCGTGATGCGTTCGCCGAGCTGGCAATGGAAGGTGGCTGCAAAAAGATCGATTGGATCGCGGCGATGAAGAAGCAGGACAAGAACAAATACAAAGGGATCTGCCACACGGTGCGCGAGGATGGTGCCTACATCGAAGCGGGTGAAAACGATAATCTGATCGTACAGAAACTCGAAGCCAACAAGAATGCGCTGGGTATATTTGGCTTCAGCTTCCTGGACCAGAACACCGACAAGGTGCAAGGCTCCCTGGTTGACGGTGTCGCACCCGAGTTCGAACTCATTGCGAGCGGCGAATATCCGGTCTCGCGCCCGCTGTACTTCTATGTCAAGAAAGCGCATATTGGCGCGGTGCCCGGTATCAAGGAATTCCTGGCCGAGTGGGACAAGGAGGGTACCTGGGGTGATGAAGGTTATCTGACCGACAGAGGTCTGATTCCGATGCCGAAGGTAGAACGTGAAGAGTTCGCCACGGCCATCAGAAATATGCAAGGCCTTGAAATGTAGGCTGGCGGGTTTTGACGGCGGTCGCCAACCGGCGACCGCCGTTTTACTGTCTCTGCCACTGATGGCGCTGAGTTAAGCAAAAAAACCACTGAGGTAGCGTCATTGCGAGGAGCGGCAGCGACGTGGCAATCTTGCTGAGACGCGCGATTCAGGAAATTGCTTCGTGCCTCGCAATGACGGCATTAACCGATTATGTCTCAATTAAGCGGTATTAAGTCTCTGGCACCTTAGAAAATGTGAAAAGATGAGTCTGCACAAAGAATTCAAAAAAGTCGATTCTGCGTACCGGTTCGTAAAGAACCTGACATTCGAGTTTTCCTGCAAAGGCGGATCTGATTAATGTCGGCCACGGCCCTTTTGTTTACACTGGCGCTGCTGGGTGTTTTCAGCTACTGGCTCGGCCGCAAGCGTTCGTTCGCAGTGGTCGACGGTCAAGCCTGGAAACTGCATTCGCTGCCTTCCTACTACGGCTTCTACACCGCGATCTGGTGTGGCGTTCCTGCTTTGCTGATTACTGGCTTGTGGCTGTTCTTCGAGGACCTTATCATCACGCATCTGGTCGTTGGCCAACTGCCAGCGGATGTGCAGAGTCTGTCGCCGTCGCGATTGAATCTGGTCGTCAACGATATTAGGAACATGGTATCGGGCAACATCGTTTCGGTGGATGTCGATCCGACCATGCAGGCGGCAGCGGATCACTATATCCAGCTGCAGGACATCAGCAAGGCCGCTTTGACGGTGCTGGTTCTAATCATGGTCATCATGGGTGGTTTGTACGCGCTGCGCAGCATCCGCAAGGACAAGCAGGCGCGCAATGCGGTCGAACGCGTCGTGAAGGTATTTCTGATCGCGAGCTCGACGATCGCGATTTTCACGACCGTCGGCATCGTGTTTTCGGTGCTGTTCGAAGCCATCCGTTTTTTCGAAACGGTGCCAATCACCTCGTTCCTGTTCGGTCTGGAGTGGAGTCCGCAGATGGCGATACGCGAGGATCAGGTCGGCTCTTCTGGAGCTTTCGGCGCGGTCCCGTTGTTCGCCGGTACGATGCTGATTTCATTCATCGCGATGGTGGTCGCGGTGCCGATTGGTTTGATGTCGGCGATCTATCTGTCCGAATATGCCAATAAAAAGGTGCGCGCGGTCGCCAAACCACTGCTCGAAATTCTGGCGGGCATTCCGACGGTGGTCTACGGCTTCTTCGCGGCCCTGACCGTCGCGCCGTTCATCCGCGACACGATCGGCAGCACCGGCCTGGATGTCTCGTCAGAATCCGCGCTGGCCGCAGGTCTGGTCATGGGCATCATGATCATTCCATTCGTGTCCTCGCTGTCGGATGATGTAATCAACGCGGTGCCCCAGGCGATGCGCGATGGCTCCGAGGGTCTGGGCGCGACCAAGTCCGAGACCATCAAGAAGGTGATCATCCCGGCCGCATTACCCGGTATCGTCGGCGGTATCTTGCTGGCGGTGTCGCGTGCGATCGGCGAGACCATGATCGTGGTCATGGCGGCCGGGCTGTCGGCCAACCTGACCGCCAATCCGCTCGAGGCCGTGACCACCGTCACGGTGCAGATCGTCACATTGTTGGTCGGCGACCAGGAGTTCGATAGTCCAAAAACGTTGGCCGCGTTCGCGCTCGGGCTGTTGCTGTTCGTGGTCACGCTGATTCTGAACATCATTGCGTTGCACGTGGTGCGCAAATACCGGGAGCAATACGAGTAGAGGCGTATGGGACTACCTAAGTATACAACCGACATCGTCAGAGCAGGCCTGGAAAAACGCTACAAACGCGAAGCGCATTTCCGCCGGCTTGGCGTCGCGGCGATCGTGGCCGGCTTGATCTTTCTATCGATCTTGTTCGTCAGCATCATCGGTAACGGCTACACCGCTTTCTGGCAGACCTTCATTCAGCTCGAAGTGCACCTGGATGCCAGCGAGATCGATCCCGAAGGCACGCGTGAGCAGAACGTGCTGGCTGCTGCGAATTACGGTGGTCTGGTGAAACAGTCCTTGCGCGACATGTTCCCTGAGGTCGAGAGCCGGCGCGACAAACGCAAGCTTTATAGCACCGTCAGCAGCGGTGCGAGCTACATGCTGGAGGATTATGTCAAAGCCAACCCGGAGCAGATCGGTAACACGATCCAGTTTTGGGTGCCCGCCGACGATGATATCGATATGCTGATGAAGGGGCATTTCGATCGCGATAAACCCGAGTCGGAGCGGCGCATCAAGGACGACCAGATTGCCTGGGTCGACAAACTGGTCGCGGAGGGTCGCGTGGAGAGTCGCTTCAACACGATCTTTTTCACGGCCGGAGATTCGCGCGATCCCGAGCTGGCTGGCATCTGGGGCGCGGCGACCGGTTCGTTCCTCACGCTGATTGTGACGCTGCTGCTGGCCTTTCCGCTGGGTGTAGCCACCGCGGTCTATCTGGAGGAGTTCGCGCCACAGAACAAATGGACCGACCTGATCGAGGTCAACATCAACAATCTGGCAGCGGTGCCCTCGATCGTGTTCGGTCTGCTGGGTCTGGCGGTATTCATCAATTTTATCGGAATGCCGCGCTCGGCCCCGCTGGTCGGTGGTCTGGTGCTGACGCTGATGACCCTGCCGACGATCATCATCGCAAGCCGGGCCGCGCTGAAATCGGTACCGCCGTCGATTCGTGAGGCGGCCCTTGGCGTTGGCGCATCAAAGATGCAGATGGTGTTTCATCATGTGCTGCCACTGGCGATGCCGGGTATGCTGACCGGGACCATCATCGGTATGGCGCAGGCGCTCGGTGAATCGGCGCCGCTGCTGATGATCGGCATGGTTGCCTTCATCGTCGATGTACCCGGCGGTGTGATGGACCCGTCGACCGTGCTGCCGGTGCAGATCTATTTGTGGGCTGACAGCCCGGAACGCGCGTTTGTAGAGCGAACTTCTGGCGCGATCATGGTATTGTTGGCGTTTTTGATCACGATGAATGCGCTCGCGGTGTTTTTGCGCAAGAAGTTCGAGCGGCGCTGGTAACTAGACCGCATTTCGCACCAGGCGGCGTGGAATATTGGTGAGGTATTTTTTCTTGGGAAAACTTGAAATGGTGACAAATTCACTGTGTAATTCAAGCGTGCCTATCACGGCTCAGGCTAGTCTTCGCGTCCGCAAGCTTGCTCTTCACTCAAACCGTAGCTATGGCTACGCTTTTCGCTCCAGAGCGGCGCTTACGAACGCGAATCCTGCGCCTGCCCCGTGATCCTGGTGAGAAATGCGGACTAGAGGTGACAACAGAGATGACATTTCAAATCGATAGCGGAATCGACCTGGCTGGTCAGGAGGTTGGTGCGGTGAATAGCGCAGATACGGTAGCGAAGAGCGACAAAGTCAACCGGGATGACCGCAAAACGGTGGGCGAGATTAACCACCCTGATCCGCGCATGACCTGCCGCGATGTCAATGTCTGGTACGGCGACAAGCACGCGATCATCGATGTCAACCTGGACATTGGCAAGAATGAAGTCATCGCGATGATCGGCCCTTCCGGCTGCGGCAAATCGACCTTTCTGCGTTGTCTGAACCGGATGAATGACACCATAGACGGCTGCCGGGTGACTGGCGAGATGATGATGGATGGCAACAACATCTACGGCAAGGGCATGGACGTGGTCTTGCTGCGCGCGCAGGTGGGTATGGTGTTCCAGAAACCGAACCCGTTCCCGAAATCGATATTCGAGAACGTCGCCTACGGCCCGCGCATCCATGGTCTCGCGGCGAATAAGACGGACATCGAGGAAATCGTCGTGACTTCGCTGCAACGCGCTGGTTTGTGGGACGAGGTCAAGGACTACCTCGAGGAACCGGGCACCGGCCTCTCGGGCGGTCAGCAGCAGCGCCTGTGTATCGCGCGCGCGATCGCGGTCAACCCGGAAGTGGTGTTGATGGACGAGCCTTGCTCTGCGCTGGATCCGATCGCGACTGCAAAAATCGAGGAACTGATCGATGAATTGCGTGAACACTACACGATCGCGATCGTGACCCATTCGATGCAGCAGGCGGCGCGTGTGTCGCAGCGCACCGCCTACTTCCATCTCGGCGACCTGATCGAGGTGGGTTCGACCGATCAGGTATTTACTAATCCGAAACACCAGTTGACCGAGGACTATATTACCGGACGGTTCGGTTAAGCATCAGCGGAGATCCAGGATGAATGAGATAACAGAGGGCCACACCGTTACCAGCTTCGACCAGGAGATGGCGCAGCTGCACGGTAACGTGATGAAGATTGGTGCACTGGTGCGGGAGCAACTGAGCCGTGCGATCAAGGCGCTAGAGGAGGCGGATGTCGAGGAAGCCCGCGGCGTCATCGAAAAAGACCAGGAAGTCAATGAGCTCGATGTCAAGATCGATGACGAAGTGGTCCATCTGATCGCGAAACGCCAGCCGCTGGCCAAGGATCTGCGCGAGATACTCACGGT
>JARFQK010000266.1 GCA_029287815.1 Gammaproteobacteria bacterium | reverse complement strand
GAAGTCAACATGACCGCTCTCAAACGCAGGCAGGCGGACTCGACCAATGCGTCACGGATGGCCATGCCTTTCGCCCGTAGTTGCTTATAGAAGGTCACCAGGATGATGGAGTCGTTTATCACAATACCCGACAGGCCAAACATGCCGAATTGCGACAGGATGGTCAGATCGACGCCCAATAGCCAGTGCCCGAAAATCGCGCCGCAAATACCGAATGGAATCACCGTCATGACAGCCAGCGGCCAGCTGTAGGATGCGAACACCCAGGCCAGGATGATATAGATCATCACCAGCGCCAGCATGCCTCCCCGTTTCATGTCGGTACTGGTCTCACGTTCTTCCTCTGCTTTTCCTTTGTAGGTGACCTGCAAGCCATACTCGTTCACGATCTCCGGTATCACAGTTTCCTGTAACCTTCTTAGAACTTCATTGGCATTGGTCTTCTCCGCATCGACTTCCGCGGTGACATGCACGCCTAGTTTGGCATCGGTATGACGCAGCAATTCCAGTCCTTGCTGAGAGCTGAGTTCAACTACATTACTGAGTAACAGCCGGTCGCCCGAGCTGGTGATGATCGGCAGAGTTTCGAGAATGCCTTTGAATTTGCGCTCTTCTGCCGGCAGCATGATGCGCACTTCGATCTCCTCGTATGAATCGTAGAATATCTGCAGTAGCTGGCCATCGAGGGCGGCGCGTAACTGACGACCGACTTCGGCGATGGTCAGACCGGCTGCTTGCGCCAGCGGGGTGAGCTCAAAAATATACTGCTGACGGCCATAAGGCAGGTCATCGAGGATATTGCTCAGGCCATCATAATTTTTCATCGCATCAGCGAGTTCCTCGGCAGCACGCTTCAGCGTGATCGCGTCTGCGCCCGATAGAAAGATGTCCAGATCGCGGCCAGGCGGTCCGCCGCGCGGGCTGCTTATCGACAGCTGTTCGACACCGGCAGGTACATCCAGCCGGGACTCCCATTCTTCGATGATGGCGGTATTGCGGACGCTGCGTTCATCGGGCTCAAGCAATTCGACTTGAAGCATCGCGTATTGATTGCCACTCTGGTAATTTCTGCCACCATCAAAACTCGCGGTATTCCTGCGCAGCAGGGCTGCTCGGATCAACGAACCCTGCTCACTCAAGGCCGCATCGGTTTCGATCAGGCGCTTTTCCATCTGGTCGGCAAAAGCACGCACCTGTTCCGGCGGTGTGCCAGCAGCAAACTTGACGCTGGCGTTGATTACGGTGCTTTCCGGTTGCGGAAAGAACTGAAACTTTACTTGCCCAAAGACAACCAGTGAGACTGCCAGTACCAGTGAACACAATGCGATCGTCAACGTCGTCAAACGGTGCTCGATCGCACGATGGATCACCGGTCTGAAATAGACATCTCGGAACTTGTTGAATCCATCTTCCAGTTTCTGCCGTAACGCAGTGTTCTTTTTATGGTGGTTTCGGTGAAAACTATGGCGCAGGTGCCCCGGCAGGATTAGAAAACTCTCGATCAATGAAGCGATGATTACACAGACCACGACGAACGGGATATCGAACAGGATCGAACCGATGATGCCTGTGACCATCATCAATGGAAGGAACGCGGCCACTGTCGTCAGCGAGGAGGACGTCACCGGCGCCAGCATGCGCGTTGCGCCGCCCTCAGCGGCCATCAGAGAATTCTCGCCATACTGGTAGTGGGTCAGCGCATCCTCACCCACGACAATGGCATCATCAACGATAATCCCCAGGGTCATGATCAGGGCGAACAGGCTGATCATGTTGATGCTGCCACCAAAAAAATACAGCACGGCCAGCGCACCCAGGAATGATGTCGGTATGCCGATAGCGACCCAGAACGCGACGCGCCCGTTCAGGAAGATGTATAAGATAGCCAGCACCAACAACAGGCCGGAAATACCGTTCTTGACCAACAGCCCGATCCTTTGCTGTATCAGTGCGTATTTTTCGTCGAATACGACCAGCTCGATCGATGGCGCCAAAGTCTCTTGGGTTTCGGTCAGCCACTGCTGCATGATTTCAGCTGACACCAGGGCATCGGTACTTTCGGTCCGCTGCAAGTTCATCAGTATCGCCGGTTGGCCTTGATAAAAGATCTCAACCTGGTTTTCTTTGGGTCGTCGCTCGATCTCGGCGATATCATCCAGCGTGAGCTTCTGACCGCTTGCGGTCGTTAGCAGGTCCAGTGAGGCGAATTCCTGCACATCGCGTTTACGTTGCAGTCCTCTAACTTCCCGTGCGGCCTCACTTTCAGCAACCGTGCCGGCCGGTATATCCTGGCTTTGACTGATGATACGATCACCGATCTGGTTCAAAGACAGTCCGAGCTGCTGGATTTGCTTTGCACTGACCTCGATGGCGATCTCTTGCTCAGGCATACCACTGAATTCCACTCGCGCGATGCCTCTATCGAGGAGCTCCCGTTCAAACTGGTAAGCCAGCGGGCGCAGCTCCTCCAGTTCACCAGCGGCGGTCAATATGATGGTTGCAACAGCCTCGTAACGAGCGATCTTGGTGACGATCGGCTCTTCAGCGTCCGTGGGCAAGTTTCGAATATTGGAGACAAACTGTTTTACCTCATCCAGGGCGACGCCCATGTCTGTGTTTTCCTCGTATTCGATGACGATAGCGCTGAGGCCTCGCGTCGAAGTGGATGTCATTTCCTTCTTGCCATCGAGTGTCCGCAGGGCCTGTTCCAGCGGAACAGTGATCGAGCGCTCGACATCCTCGGCACTGGCGCCCGGCCAGATGACGTTTACGGTTATATAGTCAAGCGCAAAATTTGGAAAAAACTGTTTGTTCAATTGGGTCAGGCTGTAAGCACCGAGAATGATCATCACCGCCATCAGCAGGTTGGCGGCAACAGGATGTTGCGCAAACAGGTGGATCAGTCCGCCAGAGCGGGTATGCGAATTACCTCGACTAGACCTATCCGGAGGCGATGGTTCAGGCGGCTGCGACGGCGGCACGCGGTTCGAGGTCATGGGCGCTCGCCTGATATCTGCTGGGAGATCTCGGAGTCCGTCGTCTTTTGGTTTCGCACTTCGACCTTGAGGCCGTTGACCGCGAGCGGCAACTGAGTTGTGATGATTTCATCACCGGTCTTGAGCCTGTCACTGCGCACGAGTATGAGTTGCTTGCCATCGCGATACTGGTTGCCCAGTTTCTCGACTTTGACAGCAACCAGTCGGTCGTTGTCAACACGGTAAATCCGGTCGGTGCCATAGATCGAGGAAACTGGCACGCTGAACACACCTTCTAAAGCCGGTAGTTCTAGGGTCACTTCCAGAGTATCGCCGATAGTCAATGTGTCCGCAGCGTGTCTGTCCATGATGAAAAGTGCATCTACGCCGTGGTCATCGCTGCCTATCGAGCCCGAGATCCGGTCCAGAGTGGCAACACGTTCACCGGTATCAGTTTTGACCGTCGCCTGAAAGGTTTGCCGTTGCGTTAGAAAACGTTTAACAATGCTGATGAATTTCTGCGGTAACTGCGCACGCAACTCGATGCGATCGGTCGCATACATTTCAAGCAAAGCTTCACTGGGACGCACGCGCTCACCAGGCGAAACCATGGTCTCAAGAATGATACCGTCGAAAGGTGCGGTAACTGTTGCGCGCGCCAGGTCGATCTCGGCCTGCTCCAAAAGTGCGCGGTTGCGGCTCAGCCGCGCTTCGAGTTGAGCAAGTCGGGCAGGGTGATCGGCGACGCTGAGTTGCCTGCTATTCAGCGCTAGCTTCTGATTATTCAGGGCCTCTTTCTGTGTGTCGAAACTCGCCTGGCTGGTCAGATTGGATTTGCTGGTTTTCTCCTCTCGAGCCAGCTTTCTCTCTGCCAGAGCGACCAGGGATTTCTCCAGCTCCAGTGCGGCAAGGTCATATGTGTAACGATTCTTCTCGGACATGATCAATGCTTCGAGTTCCGCAACAGATGATTTCCTCTCTTCGAGTGCCAGTCTGGCATCGGTATCATCGAGCAAGATAAGCACCTGACCGCTGTCAACGATCTCGCCTTCGTTGACTTCGAGTGAGACCACATCGGCATCGATGATCGACGTGATTGTGGCTGTATAAGGTGATTCGACACTGCCGTACATTTGCAGCTGGGGGCGTTTGGCGCCATCGATGAGCCGGTGTGTCTGTACCTTCCAGGATTTCTCTTCCTTGGCTTTGACGGGCGGCTCGGGCTGGAGCAACTTGAGGATCACCAAAAGCACCGCAGTCACGAGGATGATAATCAGCGGTATGGCGAGCGATTTGCGGCGCTCCTGTTGCCAGAAAGACCCGAAGTATTGTGGTAAGTTTTTATCCATAACAATCTGATGTAGAAAGTAAACGCAGGCGTAAGTTTCAGCTGCGCGATGTTACAACTTATTCCGATACGTTAAATCGCGGAAGCACAGTACCCGTTTTCAACTGGCCGGCACGCTGTGCGAGCCGTTAACTCGAAGAGTTTCGATTTACCGCGTCTGCGTTTGGCGTGATATTACTGACGATAAAGGGAGATGTCGTTGCTCACTGCGTGCACAAAGTGAATTGTCGCCGCTGACCTTGCGTCCTCTTGCCATGGCGCGGTTCCTGATATACACTCCGCGCCGAATTGGCGTCGCTCACCAGGATTAGCGGAGCAGGCGCAGGACGGACCAGCCTGAACCGTGAAAGCCATGTTCGAAAGGAACGCTGTTTCTTCGATCATCCGAGCTTTGTCAAACACGCCACTAGCCAATCAGTCGTAGCCCTTGGTGAAAAATGCCAGGCTAAGCGGTTATGGCTCTTGCTGAAGCATCAATCGATCGGAATAGCGTCATTGCGAGGAGCGATAGCC